>NZ_JBYNDP010000081.1:0-18153 GCF_059783535.1 Tateyamaria sp.
TGTTCGTTGGGATAGGACATAACGAACCGCCGGGAATAGAACTGGCCCGTGGTTTCCTTGATGTACTGCTTGTTTTCAGCGAATTTGCCATAGCGGGCGACGTCCATGCAGTAGACATCAGCCTCGGGCTCGCCCTCGATCATCCATTCGGCCAGCGATTTGCCGACGCCCCCGCCTTGCAGGAAGCCAGCCATGACCGCGCAGGCCGACCAGTAGCCGCGCTTGCCCGGCACCGGTCCGACCAGCGGGTTGCCATCGGGCGAGAAGGTGAAGGCGCCGTTGACCCATGTCTTGATCCCGACGTTTTCCGCAGATGGGTAGCGGGCAAAGCCCAGCATCAGCTCGTTCTCGATCCGGTCGAGGTCTTCCTGGAACAGCTCCATCCCGTAGTTCCACGGCGCGCCGTCCATGGCCCAGTGCTGGTGCTCGATCTCGTAGATGCCGATCAGGATGCCCTTTTGGTCCTGACGCATGTAGGTGAATCCTTCGAGGTCCACTGTCATGGGCATCTCAAAGTCATGCGCGGCGACTTCGGGGATCTGGTCGGTGATCAGGTAGTGGTGTTTGAGCGGGGAGACTGGCAATTCCACGCCCGCCATGCGGCCCACCTGTTTGGCCCAGAGGCCTGCGGCGTTGACCACGTGTTCGCAGCGGATGTCGCCCTTGTCCGTTTTTACGATCCAGCCGTCATGGACCTGTTCCAGTGCCTCGACCTTGGTGTGTTCGAACACCGATGCGCCCCGTTTCTTGGCCGCCGTGGCATAGGCGTGCACGGTGCCTGTCGTGTCCACATACCCCTCGCGGTCGGCCCACATTGCCCCCAGCACGCCGTCTGTGGACATGATGGGGCACCGTTCTTGCGCCTGTTGAGGGGTCAGCAACTCGCAGTCTTCGATCCCGATGGATTGGAAGACGCGGTAGGCCGATTGCAGCCATTCCCAGCGTTCGGGCGTGCCCGCAAGTGTCAAGCCGCCGGTCATATGCAGCCCGATACTCTGACCGCTCTCTTCTTCGATCTCTGACAGCAGGTCGATGGTGTAGGCCTGGAGCGC
The DNA here is from genome assembly GCF_059783535.1 of Tateyamaria sp. NCBI lineage: Bacteria > Pseudomonadati > Pseudomonadota > Alphaproteobacteria > Rhodobacterales > Roseobacteraceae > Tateyamaria > Tateyamaria sp. Next base: position 1,053 of record NZ_JBYNDP010000081.1, read on the forward strand.
GGCCATGTTCGGGTCGGCGTTCAGCGCGTGAATGCCGCCCGCTGCGTGCCAGCTTGACCCGGCGGTGAGGACCGACCGTTCGATCAGGGCCACGTCGGTCCATCCCATTTTTGCCAGGTGATACAGGACCGAAGCCCCAACCACACCGCCACCAATCACGACAACCCGGTATTGCGAATTCATGTTCCGTCCCCGTCGACTCACTGTTGATTGTCAGCAGGGTGCGAAAGACTGGACAGCCCTGTCCAGTGCTTTCACGACACGCGGGGGTCAAACTGCGACCGTAGTCGTTGACGGCTTGGGTGGGGCGAAAGATCTGTCCAATCTGATGGCCGTTGGCGGCATTAATTAACTTGTTGATTAATTAACTATCTGGTTTATTATTGGAGCCATGACACAGGATGACACGTTGGATGCAGTTTTTTCGGCCCTTGCGCACCCTGCGCGGCGGGCGATTCTGGCGCAACTTGCGAAGGGCACAGCAACGGTGAACGCGTTGGCAGAGCCGTTCGACATGTCGCTGCCCGCCGTGTCAAAACATATCCGCGTTCTTGAGAATGCCGGTTTGATTAAGCGTGAGAAGGACGCGCAGTTCCGTCCGTGCACGCTTAATCCCAAGCCCATTCAGGACATCGCGGACTGGACGGAAAAGTATCGGCCCATATGGGAAGCCCGCTTCGACGTGATGGGAAAACTACTGGACGAGATAAAGGATCAATCATCATGAGTGACACGGAAAACTGGGTGCGCATTGAGCGCGAGTTTGATGCGCCTTTGGAATTGGTGTGGCAGATGTGGACCGTGCCAGAGCTGTTCAAGCGGTGGTACGGACCCAATGGCATGTCCGTTCCCACGGCCGAAATGGACGTCACGGTCGGCGGTACGCGCAAGGTCTGCATGGCGATGGAAACGCCAGAGCGATCCATGTCGATGTGGTTCACAGGGGTTTACAAAGAGGTCACGGAACCGCGCCGCCTTGTCTACACAGAAAGCATGTGTGACGAGGCAGGCAATATCATCCCGCCGCAAAGCATGGGTATGCCCGACGGCTTTCCGGACATCACCGAAGTGATTGTCGAGCTGAGCCAGGTGGGCGAAAAAACCAGGATGACCATGGTGCATGTTGGTGTGGCCGAAGGGACAGCGGGCGCGGGTGGCTGGAACCAGGCGTTCGACAAACTTGCCGCGTTGGCCAAATCGCAAGCCCACGCGGACAATTGATATGCGCGAGCTTGCAATCATTGCTTTCGTGACGGTTGATGGGGTGATGCAAGCGCCGGGCATGGCCGACGAAGATCGTTCCGGCGGCTTTGATAGGGGTGGATGGGCCGCACCCTTTTGGGAAGGGGTCATGCCGCATGTGGAAGATACGGCCATGTCGAAGCCGTATGATGTTTTGTTTGGCCGGAAGACCTATGACCTGTTTGCGGGGCATTGGCCGAACGCCCCGCAATCGAAAGCCACTGAGCGGCTGAACAGGGGCCGGAAGTTTGTCGCGACGTCGTCACCCTTGGGGGCGGAATGGGAGAACAGCCAGGCCATCATAGGTGACATTGTGCCCGAGATAGCGCGCCTGAAATCGCAGGACGGACCACTTATTCAGGTGCACGGCAGTGCGCAGTTGATACAGGCCCTCGTCAAACACGACTTGGTGGATGAGTTCAGGCTATGGACGTTCCCCATTCTGATGGGCGACGGAAAACGTTTGTTTGAAGGGGCGCAGCCGCCGCGAGACTTGACCCTCGTGTCTGCTGAGGGCCTCGCCAATGGTGTCGTGTCGCAAGTCTACCGCGCAGCGGCCTGAGCGACATTGATTGCGCACCGGCCGCTATTGGACCAACTGCGTGTCTACTTGCTGTCCGAGGTCTCTGCGTTCGTGTGATCCGGAGAATCCAGAGTGGACCACATCTCGTCATCTGTCGGTTTGGGCGGTGTCATGCACTCACGCGTATGGATGCTGACCTTGGCCAGGAAATGCGCTGACACCGGTGCCGTCACAAAAAGAAATGCCATGATCAGAAGCTCGTGCATCGACGGATTGCCGGATGCAGCGGCGGTCAGGATCGAAGCCAAAAGCAGCATGCCGATGCCAAGCGTCCCAACCTTGGTCGGCGCATGAAGGCGCGTCATCGGGTCGTTGAACTTCAACAGACCGATGACACCGACCAGTACAAAGATCGACCCGATCAGAAGTGAAATGGCTGCGCCAAAGATTGCGAGGGCTTCCAAAGTCATTCGATGATGTCCCCCCGCAATACGAAACGGGCCAGTGCGACCGTCGAGACGAAGCCCAGCATGGCCACGAGCAGGGCCACCTCGAAGTAAACGCCGACCCCTTGGTGGATGCCGACCACGACAACCAGGCCAAGCGCGTTGATGACCATCGTGTCCAGCGCCAGTACGCGGTCACCGCCCGTGGGGCCAATCACCAAACGCACCATCGACAACACCTGACCAATGGCGAGCACGACAAGCGCAATCGAAAGCGCGATATCAAACAAGCTGGTTGCGAGGGTCATGCGAAGATCTCCTTCAAACGGCGCTCGTATCGGTTCTTGATCTCATCCCGAACTGCGTCGGGGTCGTCGGTGTGCAGGATGTGCACGAGAAGGCAGCTGCCTTCATTCGACAGATCCGCAGAGACGGTGCCGGGGGTCAGGGTGATCGTGCCTGCCAGAATGGTGATCGCCTCGGGCTGTTTCAGGTCCAGCGGCACGGAAACCCAGGCCGGTTTCAGCTTTTCGTTTGGAACGGTCAGAACGATCCACGCCACCTCGATATTGGCGACGATGATGTCGCGAATGACCAGCATCGTGTACGACAGCATCCGGCCCAGCCGGAACCCCTTGGGTGTGCCGGGCCACCATATCGCGGTGATGCGCGGGATGATGATGCCGAGGATGATGCCGAAGACGACCATCCCGGCACTGACTTCATTCTGAAGCAGCGTCCAGACAAGGGCCAAAACCAGCGTCAGTGACGGATGCGGGAGAATCCAGCGAATGGCGCGTCCCATATCAATGGCCCTCCTGCGGTTTGCTGAGCTTGCCGGGCGTGTCCAGTACGGTAGAGACATAGGCATCGGGCGCAAAGAGTTGCGCGGCGATGGTTGTCGTGTAGCCGTGCACTTGCCCTGCAAATACAGTGTGCAGTGTGAGCAGTGTGAACAGGCCACCCACAGCCACATAGGACATCGTGGCGGGGTTGCGGGCATCAGGCATAGGTTCTTCGGGCGGGTCAACGCTGTGTGCTTTCCAGAACACGATGCTGCCGGCCCGTGCAAAGCCCAGTATGCTGATCAGGCTGGACGACAGCACAATAGCCCAGACCCAGACCATCATATCGTTGTCAAAGGCGGCATCCAGCACCAGCAGCTTGCCCAGAAAGCCGGACAGGGGAGGCAAGCCGGCCATCGCGATGGCCCCGGCAAAGAACATGCCCGCCGTGACGACTGTACCGATCATGGGCGCTTGGGTTGTCAGGTCCACATTGCCCCGCCCGGTCCGAACTAGGTCCGTGACAAGGAACAGAACGGCGCCAGCAAAGGTCGAGTGCACGATGTAGTACAGCGCTGCCGCTATGCCCGCCGGGCTGAAGAGAGAGATGGCAACGATGACCATCCCCATCGATCCGATGACCGAGAATGCGACAAGCCTGTCGAGTTTGCGTGCCGCCAGAACGCCAACCATCCCGATGGCCAGCGACACCAATGCGGCAGGCAGCAGCCACACGTCATGCAATCCCGATGTAACCTCAAGATCAGGCGGGAAGATCATCGTGTAGACCCGGATGATGGCATAGGCGCCGACCTTGGTCATGATGGCGAACAGGGCCGCAACCGGGGCAGGGGCCTCGGCATAGCTGGAGGGGAGCCAGAAGTGCAGTGGGACCAGCGCGGCCTTGATGGCAAAGACCAGCAGCAGCAGGACGGCGGCCACGCGGATGCCCACAGTCTCTTCTGGTGCGATCAGGCGCACACGCTCGGCCAGATCCGCCATGTTGAGCGTACCGGTCTCGGCATAGATGGCGCCAAGCGCAAACAGGAACAGGGTTGAGCCGATCAGGTTGAACAGCACGTACTGAATGCCCGCCCTCAGCCGCGCGTTCCCCCCGGCATGTATCATCAGGCCGTAGGAGGCGATCAGCAGCACTTCGAAGAAGACAAACAGGTTGAACAGGTCGCCCGTCAGGAAGGCACCCAATATGCCCATCAGCTGGAATTGGAACAGCGCATGAAAATGCCGCCCGCGATCATCCCATCCCGACCCGATGGCATAGAGCAGCACAAAGAGCGCCAGAACCGATGTGAGCAGGATCATCAATGTCGATAGCCTGTCGCCAACGATGACAATGCCGAACGGCGCAGCCCAATCGCCCAAGCGATAGTAGATGACGGACCCGTCCGAAACCTGCCAGGCAAGCCCGGCGGCAAGGCCGATCAGCGCGACCACGCCTGCGACGGAAAAGACCCGCTGAATGCCGATGTGGTAGCGGGCCGCGAGAACGATCAGCGGGGCCAGAAGGGCGGGCAGGATGATGGGGGCAACGATCCAGTGGGTCATGGCTGGCCCTCCGTTTCGCGCGGCTTTGGCTGATCATCGATATGATCGTCGTCAGACCCAAGGAAGGCACCAAGGCCGATCATCACGGCCACGGCCGTCATCCCGAACGAGATCACAATCGCGGTCAGAACCAGCGCCTGTGGCAGCGGGTCTGTGTAGGTGGTCACGTCATCACTCAGCACCGGAGGCGCACCAATGGTCAGACGCCCGGAAGAGAACAGGAACACGTTCACGGCGTACGTCAAAAGCGAGATGCCGAGGATCACCGGAAAGGTTCTGAGCCGCAGCACGAGGTAGATACCACCAGCGGTCATCACGCCGATGGCGGAGGCAACAAGCAATTCCATGTCAGCCACCCTCCTTCACAGGCTCAATCAGATCGGATGATCCTTCGGCGCGGGCCGGGTTGATGTCCATCGGGTGTTCGCTTTCATCTGCATTTGCACGCCGCGCCAGCCGCGAGAAGCTTTCGAGTGACAGCATTACCGCCCCGACGACGGCGAGGAACACGCCCACATCGAACAGGGCGGCTGTGGCCAGCTCGAACTTATCGAAGGGCGGGATGCGGACATAGGTGAAGTCCGATGTCAGGAAGGGTTTGGTCACGAACCACGATCCGATGCCGGTGAAGCCAGCCACCAGAACGCCCGCGCCAATCACTCCGTGATAGGGGTATTTCAGCCGGGCGGAGGTCCATGTGAAGCCACTTGCCATGTACTGCATGACGACACCGATGGACACGACCAGACCGGCGATGAAGCCGCCGCCGGGTTCGTTATGGCCGCGCAGGAAGATGTAGAACCCGACCAGCAGCACGACCGGCATGATGACGCGCGTCAGCACGACCATCATCATCGGGTGCATGTCGCCTGCGCGCGGCTGATCTGGAATACGGTTCAACAAACGTGCACGCACCGGACCGTCCAGCAATGCTTCGGTAAGCGCGTAGATCAGCAGGGCCGCGATCCCCAACACGATGATCTCGCCATAGGTATCGAAGCCCCGGAAATCGACGAGGATTACGTTCACAACGTTAGTGCCGCCACCACCCTTGTAGGAATTGGCCAAGTGGAATTCGGAGATGGGCGTCGCGACCGCGTCCCGCAGCATGTAGTGATAGGCGAGCGCAAAGGCGGCAAGCCCACCGGCAATCGCCACGCCCGTGTCGCGCACGCGGCGCAGAACGGTGCTTTCATGCGGCGTGGTCTTGGGCAGGAAGTTCAGAGCCAGCAGAAGCAGGATGATCGTCACCACCTCGACCGTGAATTGGGTCATTGCAAGGTCCGGTGCGCTGAGGAAAACGAACCCGACGGACACCATCAGGCCAACGATTCCGATCAGGATGAGGGCGAGGAACCTGTTACGGTGCAGGAAGACGAGCCCGCCAGTTGCGGCCACCAGCATCGCCCAACCTGCGGTGGGAACCGGTCCGGCAACCTGCAAGGCGCGTGTCGCGTCCCCAATCGTGCCGGTTATCCACGCGTGGTAGCCAATGGCGACGATCGCCACGAAAGAAATCATCGCATAGCGGCTGAATGCGCCATTGTGCAGAGTGTGGGTGAACCCGCGTGCTGCCGATGCTGCGGCTTCCATGATGCCTTCGAAAATGACTTTCGCTTCGGGGCGCGGTGCGGCCTCCCATGCGTTGGACAGCGGTTTGAAAATGACCATGAGGAGCAGGCCGCCGACCACGGCGGCGATCGACATGAACAGCGCAGGTACCAGACCGTGCCAGATCTTGAAGTATGCTTTGGGCACTTCCCCGGCCTCACCCAGCAGGGATGCCGTCACGGTCTTCACAAAAGGCTCGGCCAGGAACGGCGCCACGCCGATCACCACAACCAGTACAACCAGAATGGCTGGGGGCAACCACATGCCGGGGTTCGGGTCATGGGGCTTCGAGGGATAGTCGTCACGCACCTGTCCAAGGAAAGTGTGACCGATCAGGCGGAAACAATAGGCGGCTGAGAACAGTGAACCGATCGTCGCCAGCACAGGCACCAAAAGCGGGCTGTTGAACAGCACGGTGTGGGTGGCTTCCTCCAGCATCATTTCTTTCGACAGGAACCCGTTCAGCAGCGGGATGCCTGCCATCGAGAGCGCGGCAAGCGTGGCGATCACGAAGGTCACAGGCATGAGTGTCCGCAATCCGCCCAAGCGTCGAATGTCGCGGGTATGTGCCTCGTGATCGACGATGCCCGCCGACATGAAAAGGGCCGCTTTGAACGTCGCGTGGTTCAGGATGTGGAACACGGCGGCCATTGCGCCAAACGCTGTACCTGTGCCCAGCAGCATGGTGATCAGCCCAAGATGGCTGACGGTCGAGAACGCCAGGAGGGCTTTTAGATCGTGCTTGAACAGCGCGATGACCGCGCCGAGGACCATAGTCACCAGACCCGCAGTTGTGACGATGACAAACCATTCTGGTGTGCCTGACAGCACTGGCCACATGCGCGCCATGAGAAAGATACCGGCCTTCACCATCGTTGCAGAGTGAAGATAAGCCGATACAGGCGTGGGCGCGGCCATCGCGTGTGGCAGCCAGAAGTGGAACGGGAACTGTGCCGACTTCGTGAAACAGCCCAAAAGGATCAGGATCAGGGCCGGTAAGTAGAGCGGATCAGCCTGGATCAGTTCCCGGTTCTGCAGGATGACGCTTAGGTCATAGCTGCCTGCGATCTGGCCCAGCATCAACATGCCCGCGATCATCGAAAGGCCGCCCATACCGGTCACGGTCAGTGCCATGCGCGCGCCTTGGCGACCTGCAGGCAGGTGCTTCCAGTATCCGATCAGCAGGAAGGACGACAGCGATGTCAACTCCCAGAATACCAGCAAAAGCAGGATGTTGTCGCTAAGAACAATGCCGACCATCGCGCCCTGGAACAGCAATAGATAGGTGAAAAACTCGCCCATGTTGTCGTCGCGGCTGAGATAGTGGCGCGCATAGGCGATGATTAGAAGGCCGATGCCGAGGATGAGCAGCGCGAAAAAGAATCCCAAGCCATCCAGCATCAACGTGAAATTCAGGCCCAGTTCCGGCATCCAGTTGACGCGTGCCGTGACCAGCTCTCCTCGCAGAACTTGCGGAAGGTTCGTCAACAATCCAATGAACGCGGCCAAAGACACCGTGAATGTAACGCCAGCGCAGGCCGCACGGCCTGCAGCATTCATTAGTCCGGGGAGAAGCGCGCCCAGAAAGGGTAGTGCAACGATAAAGAAGAGTGACAAGTCGGGCCCAGTAAGCTTATTTCGAATCTATCCTTCAAGATAGATGGCATTCCGGTGTGTTCAGGCAACACTAATCGACCGGAAACTCGCGATTTCCCGCTTAAAAACCGGTATCTTACGCCGCAAGGTGTGATTTGCCTGCCGCGGAATGCGATGACCGCACTTCTTTATATACGCTTTTTTCCTCACTGAACTTCTGGCCAATCGCGATGCCGAAACCGTGTGTGTCGTTTTGTCAGCAAGTCGACCATTTGCAGCCGTATGATCCCGGAGCGGGCATGGGCACCAGCCCCGGATTCATCTCGCCGCGCCGTGTCACGCCGGTTCCGAACGCGCTTGTGTGGGGCCTGACGCATCAGGGCCTGGGGTGCGCCGCCTATTTTTTGGGCGATTGATGATTTTGTGTTCAAAAATTATGCAGGCCGGCGTGGGCGATCCACTTTTTCGACCCAGTAAGGTGCAGAAAACGGTCGCGGGACTACCACTTGGCGCGGGTTTCAAAACCCACGAACGTGCGATGGTGCCGGCCTAGCAAACCATATCACCACCGCACTCCGCATCATATGCGTGGGGGGTCATATGGGTGTTTTGTCTGCAGAACACAACGTCCCTGCGCGACACGCAAAGGGAATGGCAATGTACAAGAAACTACTTGCAACAACAGCGGCACTGACAACCATGGCGGCACTGCCAGCTGTCGCACAGGATTGCCCCATTAAAGTGGGCGTTTTGCACTCGTTGTCGGGGACGATGGCGATCTCGGAGACGACGCTGAAAGACACCATGGAGATGCTCGTTGAGCAGCAAAACGCCGCTGGCGGCGTGTTGGGCTGCCAGCTTGAAGCCGTCGTGGTTGACCCGGCATCCGACTGGCCGCTGTTCGCTGAAAAAGCGCGCGAGCTGCTGACCGTTCACGAGGTCGACGTGATTTTTGGCAACTGGACATCGGTCAGCCGCAAATCCGTTCTGCCCGTGATCGAAGAACTGAACGGCCTGCTGTTCTACCCTGTGCAATATGAGGGCGAAGAAAGCTCGAAAAACGTGTTCTACACCGGCGCTGCACCCAATCAGCAGGCTATTCCTGCGACGGATTACTTCCTTGAAGAACTGGAAGTCGAGAAATTCGCGCTGCTGGGTACAGACTATGTCTACCCCCGCACGACCAACAACATCCTTGAATCATACCTTCAACAAAAGGGCATTCCGGTTGAAGATATCTTTGTGAACTACACGCCCTTTGGTCACTCCGACTGGTCCAAGATCGTCGCAGACGTTGTGGCGCTGGGCGCGGACGGCAAGAAAGTTGGCGTCATCTCGACCATCAACGGCGATGCCAATGTTGGCTTCTACAAGGAACTGGCCGCTGCGGGTATCTCGGCGGATGACATCCCCGTCGTTGCATTCTCGGTGGGTGAAGAGGAACTGTCGGGTCTCGATACGTCCAACCTCGTCGGTCACCTCGCTGCTTGGAACTACTTCCAGTCGGCAGATACCGAAGCCAACGAAGCGTGGATCGACGCGTGGAAAGCCCGCATGGGTGGCGAGCGCGTGACAAACGACCCGATGGAAGCCCACTATATCGGCTTCAACATGTGGGTGAACGCCGCGACTGCCGCTGGCACCACCGAAGTCGATGCGGTTCGGACCGCGATGTATGGTCAGGAGTTCCCGAACCTTACAGGCGGCACCGCAGTCATGCTGCCGAACCACCACCTGGCCAAGCCGGTTCTGATCGGTGAGATCCTGGAAGACGGTCAGTTCGACATCATCAGCCAGACCGAGGAAGTGCCGGGCGACGCCTGGACCGACTTCCTGCCGGAATCGGCCGTCCTGGTCTCGGATTGGAAAGAGCTGGGCTGTGGGATGTACAACACCGACACCTCCACCTGCGTACAGATCAAGTCCAACTACTGATCTGACATTGCGGGGGCGGGCAACCGCCCCCGACACTTCTTCAAGGATAACAATTGGATGTCGGTTTTCCGCCAGTTTTGTGCCGCGCTTGTGTCGGTGCTGTTAATCGCGTTTGCAGCCCCGTTGGCGGCACAGGATGCCGATGCGCCCATTCAGCGCCTGCTGCAAGAGCATGGCGAGATCATCGCCAAAAGCTCACGTCGCACCATTGGTCCCGCCATCGATGCTCTTGCTGACAGCGGTTTGCCCGAGGCGCAGGCGGTGTTGGAACGCTGGCAGGCGAAGGAGATGTGGTTCGACAAGGACACCAGGCTGTTCATCTACGCAGAGGAAATCGACCGGCGCACGATCCGCGCATTTGATTTTGCGGACGGCACCGAGCTGGGGGAGTTCGAAGACAAAGGCTTCAAACAACTGAAACCCAACAGCGGTATTCGCGGTCTGATTGGTGCGGCGCTCGTTCGGTTCCAATTGAATGATCCAAATCCGTCTGCGCGTGCTGCAGCGCTGATCGCCATCGAACGGGATGCAGATGAAAGCCACCTCGCCGCCCTGCGGGCTGTAAAGGACACGGAAGAAAACCCACGACTGAGTGCGCGCATCGACCGGCTGGAACGGATCCTGACGATCCGTTTTGCAGAGGATGAAGCGGAACGCATCGCGGCCATCGAAAGCTTTGATGGCGATCTGGGCGTTGATGTGCGGGCTGTGCTGAACCCGCTGGTGGTGACGTCGTTGGATGTAGCCACCGAGTTACCAAATGATCCCGATGTCGTGGGGCAAGTCGAGCACGGGACCGAAGGACTGAGCGCCGAGGATGCCTATGAACTCTTGGTCACCAAGGAGCTGGCGGTTCCTCGGATCAACCGCGGTGATCAGAAAGCGGCGCTAATCGCGAACATAGAAAGTGGCGCCGTCGCCGGCGTCGAAGTTGCTTCGCTGAATACGGTTTCTGCCCGCGACATGGCCTATGCCGCACTGGCCCGCGAAGGCGCGGTCGAGCCTGCGGCGACCGAGGCCGAGGTTGCAGAAGCGCTTGATGCCCATGTGTTTTTCGAACGCTACCGCAATGCGTCCCCGGCTGTTGCCATTGCTGCACAGGCGGTGCTGACAGGCATCGAAAACAAGGTTGCCCTAAACCAGACAATCGATCTGGGGCTGGACGCGCTGTCGCTGGCGTCGATCTATTTTCTTGCAGCCATCGGCCTTGCCATCACCTTTGGCGTGATGGGCGTGATCAACATGGCCCACGGTGAGTTCATTATGATGGGCGCCTACACGGGCTACGTGGTTCAGCTCTTTATCCCCGATTACACACTCAGCATAATGGTCGCCATTCCGCTCGCCTTTGCCGTGACCTTTGGGGCAGGGGTGGCAATGGAGCGGTTGGTGATCCGCTGGCTCTATCATCGCCCGCTAGAGACATTGCTGGCGACGTTTGGAATATCCATTGCGCTTCAACAGTTGGCCAAGAACATCTTTGGCACGCAGGCGCGTCCCTTGACGGCGCCCGGTTGGCTGGATGGGTCGCTGGTGTTCAACGACATTGTCTCGATCAGCTACATCCGCATTGCGATCTTCGTCCTGGCGCTTCTGTTCCTCGCCTTGTTTCTGATCGTGATGAACCGCACACGGCTGGGGCTGGAGGTGCGCGCAGTGACGCAAAACCCGCGCATGGCCGCCTCAATGGGCATCAACCCGGATCGGATCAACATGCTGACCTTCGGCTTTGGCTCGGGCATCGCCGGGATCGCTGGGGTCGCCATCGGCCTCTATGCCAAAGTCACGTCCGAGATGGGCAGCGACTACATCGTGCAATCCTTCATGACCGTCGTGGTCGGAGGGGTAGGTAACATCTGGGGCACGCTGCTGGGCGCCACGATGGTGGGCACAATGCAAAAGGGCATCGAGTGGTTGAACCCGTCCAATACCCTCGCGGCCCAGACCTACATGATCCTGTTCATCATCCTGTTCATTCAGTTCCGACCCAAGGGCATCATCGCCCTCAAAGGTCGCGCGGCGGAGGCCTGAGCCATGACCAACGTCGCACTGGAAACGCCATCGATGCGCAAGCCAAAGTTTCTTCTGATCAGCAATCCATCGGTGCTGATCTTTCTGGCGTGCCTTGCCATCTTTACGCTCGGGGTTACGGTTCTAGCTGAAGGGTTCGGGATCGGCGTGATTTCCACCAGTTTCGTCAAGACATTGGGAAAGACGTTGTGCCTCTGTCTTGTGGCGCTGGCGATGGACCTTGTCTGGGGCTATTGCGGAATTCTGAGCCTTGGTCACATGGCGTTTTTCGGCATCGGTGGCTACGCCATCGGCATGTGGCTGATGTATGCCCGGACCGAGATCATCGTGATCCAAAGCCTATCGGCGGCGCCATTACCGCCGACGCCTCAAGAGATATCGGACGGGATCGCCGCACAGATCTTTGGTGTCGTCGGGGCGTCTGAGTTCCCACCCATATGGGCCGTGGCCCACTCGTTGCCGCTGCAACTGGCCGCGGTTGTGCTGGTGCCGGGGCTGCTGGCCCTGGTCTTTGGCTGGCTCGCTTTCCGCAGCCGTGTCACAGGTGTCTACCTGTCGATCCTGACACAAGCGATGACCCTCGCCCTGTCGCTGTACCTCTTCCAGAATGACAGTGGGCTGCGCGGCAACAATGGCCTGTCGGGGCTACAGAACCTGCCGGGGCTGGGGGACGTACCGCAATCCACAGTGTCGATCTGGTTCCTCTGGGCCTCAGCACTGGCGCTTGGGTTGGGTTACCTGCTGTGTGTCTGGGTGGTTTCCGGCAAGTTTGGCTCGGTCATTCGTGCCATCCGGGATGACGAAAGCCGCGTGCGGTTCCTTGGCTATCCGGTCGAAGCGTACAAGCTTTTCATCTTCACCTTAACCGCGATTATCGCGGGCGTCGCAGGCGCGCTCTACTATCCGCAAGCTGGCATCATCAACCCGGCAGAGATTGCACCCATTGCCTCCATCTACCTTGCGGTCTGGGTGGCCATCGGCGGACGGGGGCGCCTCTATGGTGCGGTCATCGGTGCGGCATTCGTCTCGCTGCTTTCGACCTATTTCACGGGTGGTCAGGCTCCCGACATCAACCTGGGTTTCTATAGAATTCAATGGGTTGACTGGTGGACCGTCCTGCTGGGTCTGTCCTTTGTCGTGGTGACGCTGTTCGCACCAAAGGGGCTGGGTGGGCTGTTCGACCTGATTGCAGCCAAACGCTCCCCCAGCCGTCATGGTGCGGACCTTGGCCCCGATGCGGGCGCCCTGCGTGAAAAGGAGGCCGAGACATGAGTACACTTCTTGAGGTTTCCGGCGTCTCCGTCTCGTTCGACGGGTTCAAGGCGATCAACAACCTGACATTCCAGATCGGTGAGGCCGAAATGCGGGCGGTGATTGGACCGAACGGAGCTGGCAAAACCACTTTCATGGACATTGTGACGGGCAAGACGCGACCTGATGAGGGGCGCGTGCTGTGGGGCGAGAAATCGCAATCGCTTTTGTCCATGTCCGAAAGCCAGATTGCGCAGGCCGGAGTTGGTCGCAAGTTCCAGCGCCCCACGGTGTTCGAAGACCAAACGGTTGCCGAAAACCTGATGCTGGCGCTGAAAAAGAAACGCTCCCCCTTTGCCGTCCTGAACTTCCGCGCATCGCGCGCTGATGAGGAACGGGTCGAAGAATTGGCTGGTGAAATCGGTCTTGTCGCGGCGCTGGGCCGCAAGGCGGGCGAGTTAAGCCACGGCCAAAAGCAGTGGCTGGAGATTGGCATGCTGCTGGCACAGGAACCACGTCTGCTACTGGTCGACGAACCGGCAGCAGGCATGACCCCGGCAGAACGCGAACACACAACCGAAATCCTAGTCGAAGCGGCCAAAACCCGCGCAGTTGTGGTGGTCGAGCATGACATGGAGTTCGTCCGCCGCCTCGATTGCAAGGTCACGGTCCTGCACGAAGGCTCGGTTCTGGCCGAAGGGTCGATTGATCACGTCACATCCAACGAAGCCGTCATCGAGGTGTACCTTGGCCGATAACCTGCTCGAAATCGAAGGGCTGACGCTGCACTATGGCGGCAGTGAAATTCTGCGCGGTATCGACCTGACTGCGCGCCGGGGGGAAGTCACCTGTGTGATGGGCACCAACGGTGTGGGCAAGACCAGCCTGCTCAAGGCCATCTCGGGCACGCATGTGCGCAGCGATGGTTCATACCGCCTCGACGCCGAAGAGATCGGCAAATTCAGTGCCCATGCGCTGGCCCAGAAAGGTGTCGCCTACGTGCCGCAGGGGCGGGAGATTTTTCCGTTTCTGACCGTGCAGGAAAACCTTGAAACCGGATTTGCCTGCCTGCCACGCAGCAAACACCGCATCCCCGACGAGATCTTTGACCTGTTCCCGATCCTGAAAGACTTTCTACACCGCCGTGGTGGGGATCTGTCCGGTGGTCAGCAGCAGCAACTTGCCATCGCGCGGGCCCTGGTCACCGAACCTAAACTGCTTCTTTTGGATGAACCGACCGAAGGTATTCAGCCAAACATCATCAAGCAGATTGGCGACGTCATCTCGACCCTGCGGGAACGGGGACAGATGGCCATTGTGCTGGTCGAGCAGTACTTTGACTTCGCCTTTGACCTCGGCGACCGTTTCACGGTGCTTGAGCGTGGCGCGGTCAAACTTGAAGGGAAAAGGGCGGCGATTGAGCGTTCAGAGTTGCTGAGCGCTGTTTCGGTCTAGACATCCATATCACCGCAATGCGGGTGCTATGGCAAGACGACGATGTTTCCGGTGTGCTGTTTGGCGATGAAGGCTGATTGCGCCTCGTGCAATTCGGACAAGGGGTAGGTGGCTGCCAGAGCGGGTTGGATTTCGCCCTGCTCGATGTACCGGACAAGGTTCGGCATCACCTCAAGATCGATGACAGTCGAGCCTGTGAAGGTCAGGTCCCGCAGGTAGAATGTGCGCAGATCCATCTCGACGATGGGGCCCGCAATGGCACCGGAACACGTGTAGCGCCCTCCTCGCTCCAGAACGTCGATCATGGTCGGCCAGTATGCACCCCCAACCACATCCGCCAACACGGTGACTTTTTCGCCGCTCAAAGCCGCCTTCAGGTTCGTCGGTGCGCGGGGCAATACCACGTCGGCACCCAAGGCGGCGACATCAGCATGTTTGGCTTCGGACGCCAAGGCAATGACGCGCGCGCCGCGCCGCTTGGCAAGCTGCACCAGGGCTCCGCCGACGCCACCCGACGCGCCAGGGACCAGGACGGTATCCTGATCTGTCACACGGGCGCGGGTCAGCATGCCCTCGGCCGTGGAATAGGAACAAGAGAATGTTGCCAATTCGGCATCCGACAGATCAGATTTAACCGTGATCGCGTTCCGGGCGGGCATGGTTGTGTACTCGGCAAAACCGCCATTGCGTTCCGACCCGAAGTAGCCCGTCTTGTTCTTGTCATGCAGGTCCGTCGGGTCGCGCAGCCAGTTGTCGGTGATCACCCGTTCTCCAATGCGCGCCGGATCAACGCCATCGCCGACGGCAACGATGGTACCGCACACATCCGCGCCTTGAATGCGGGGAAAACTGATGGGGGCGCCGCCCCAGCTTGGGTCTTCATCTCCGACCTCTTCAAACGCGCCGCCCGTCGTCGCCTCGGTCACTGTTTTTGAGTACCAGCCCGAGCGGGTGTTCACGTCAGTATTGTTCAAACCACAAGCCCCTACTTTGACCAGAACCTCGCCCTCGGCCGGGTCCGGGCGTGGCCAGTCCGTGTGCCAGACCATTTGATCCAGATCGCCGTGACCCATCGTAACCATTGCGTTCATTGTCTTGGGAAGCGTCATATTAAAGGGCTCCAGTCTGTTCTTGTTCGGACCTTGCTCGGAAGCAGGAGGATGGGACGAAAACCGCACCGTTTGTGATGACCATGGATCACGGTCAGCAAGGGTGCGTCTAGTGCAAAACAGTACCGCTCGGAGAAGGCGGCGCTTTGTTGATCATGCGGTGTGTGCAGGCCCTACGGGTCGGGCTTGCCTTTGGCCAGATTGCTGTTGCAGGCCACTGGAGTTCGAACGGTAGTTGCCTTTTATTTCCGGAGTTGAGATCGATCCTCGTCACGCCCGCGTGATTCAGATCGATTTTAATGGATATCCCGACAAGAGCCTCAAAGGGCTTTGATGGAATTAGTAAATTGATTTTAAACGATTTATTTCTACTAACTTTTTAGTTTGACAGAAAATTTACTTTGCGCCTATCGTAAGCGCAGTCGGCGAAATCCGGCTCACATAGAAATTTGGGAGGACACAAGATGCGCAAGTATCTTCTCTCCGCGACGGCTGTAGCTGCAGTCATTGCGGGGCATGGGACTGCTTTTGCCGATACGGCGGCAGCCCAGAAATGGATTGACCAGGAATTCCAACCATCCACGCTCAGCAAGGACGAGCAGATGTCGGAAATGGAGTGGTTCATCCAGGCGGCTGAACCCTTCTCGGGCATGGAAATCAACGTGCTGTCCGAGGGCATTCCAACACATGGCTACGAATCCGAGGTGCTGACCAAGGCGTTCGAGGAAATCACCGGCATCAAGGTGAATCACCAGATCCTTGGTGAGGGCGAGGTTGTGCAAGCCGTGCAAACGCAGATGCAGACCCAGCGGAACCTCTATGACGGCTATGTCAACGACTCCGACCTGATCGGCACGCACTCTCGCCTGCAACTGGCCTATAACCTGACCGAACAGATGGCGGGTGACTGGGCTGCAACAACCAGCCCGACGCTGGATCTGGATGATTTCATGGGTATCCAGTTCACCACGGGCCCTGATGGCAACCTGTACCAACTGCCCGATCAGCAGTTCGCGAACCTCTACTGGTTCCGCAAAGACTGGTTCGATGACGAAGACAACAAGGCCGCGTTCCAAGCCAAGTATGGCTATGAGCTGGGCGTTCCCGTCAACTGGTCGGCCTACGAGGACATCGCCGAGTTCTTCTCGGAAGACGTCAAGGAAATCGACGGCGTCGCGATCTACGGCCACATGGATTACGGCAAGCGTGCGCCTGACCTTGGCTGGCGCATGACCGACGCCTGGTTGTCCATGGCTGGTGCCGGTTCGGTGGGTGAGCCCAACGGCGTGCCAATCGACGAATGGGGCATTCGCATGGAAGCCGGTTCGTGCAACCCGAACGGGGCAAGCGTGACCCGTGGTGGCGCTGCGAACGGCCCTGCAGCGGTCTATGCGATCCGCAAATGGGACGAATGGCTGCGTGCTTACGCTCCACCCGGCGCGGCATCCTATGACTTCTACCAGTCGCTGCCCGCATTGGCGCAAGGCAACGTGGCTCAGCAGATCTTCTGGTACACCGCCTTTACCGCCGACATGGTGAAGCCGAAGTCCG
>NZ_JBYNDP010000082.1:0-18142 GCF_059783535.1 Tateyamaria sp.
CCCGTGCGCGCGGTGATGTAGAATTCTTGCCAAAGCATTTCTGCTTCCGGGCGCCCGTGGGTCCAGAACGCGTTGTATCCAAGGCCGAAAAGCGGTTGCTGCCCACCGATTTCAAGGGCCTGGTTCCACAGGTAAGTGCGCCCGGTCAGGCTTGTGTCTCGGCCGAACGCCGACAGCACCGCATCAAATCCGCCAAGCAACAAACCGGCAATGCCAGTTCCGAGACCGCACATCACGATGATGAATACGGCAGCACGACGCAACTTGGGCGGCAAGAGCACAACGCCTCCGATCAGAGCAATCGCACCGAAAGCAGCCATCGCCGACAGCAAAGATGTCGCGGAATCCGACATCCACAGCATTACGAATCCAAGCCCAGCGCTCAGAAGGGCAACAAGCTGAACACTGCGTATGCTCTGAAAGATCCAGATCAGCGAGAGCGAGAAGAGAATTGTGAGCGTCGCGAAATAGCCCAGCTGGTTCTTTGACGAAAACGCACCGCGAAACGCGAAATCACCGTCGATGTAGTCGTATGAATAACCACCCTGCATGATTGAATAGATCAGCACCAGAAGACCACCAATCATGCTGCCGAGCGCCAGATTCCCAAGCGACACGATCCGCGCGGCAATCAACCCCGCGCCAAAGGTGATGGTGTATTGGGTTGCGGCGCGCAAGGTGGCCCCGGCCGCGTCACTCCAGAGTGTTGAGAGCCCGAAAAAGAACGGGATGATCATCAGCAGCACGACTGGCCCAGGCTGGGCGAACAGGATTCTCGGTGCGATCAGGAAAGGCAGCGCCCAGCAGCCATAGAACGCGAGGATCGAGATCGCACCGAAATTCACTGAGTAGGCGAAAACGAGCGTGGAGAGCACGACCGCTGGCACCACGAAATGCGTGTTCTCGGCTGGATTCACAAGGCGCGCCTGAGAGATCATCATGCACTTGGTGCTCCGCTGCTCCAAAACCAGGTGAGGCAGGGCCCGCTCACAGCGATGCGTCCACGTCGGGATTGCACAGCACTGACTCATCGAAAGCACAGCCGCTGCCCAGCTCAGTGAACCCCATCCAGTCCACTTGTAATGTCTGCGGGGCAGACGCCGGATCGAACCGCCCCATCCAGTCGATCAGGGTGTCAGTGGACCATAGGCTTAGGTAAATCTTCTGTGGCTCGTTCGGTAAGACACCGCCGCGCTGATCGCGGATTAGGGAGCCGTCGATAAACCAGCGAATTCGGTCCGGTTCCCAGATAAAAGAATATGTACGATACCCGTCGTCCTCCGATGTACGATGCACTTCCTCGTTGGTGCTGCTCTCGGCTGTGTGGAAGTTCGTTTGCAAGGCGGGCTGGCGGGGCGCGATAAACTCGAAATCGATCTCATTATGCGGGCGCTCCTGTGGCGCTCCGATGAAGGTGAAAAGATTGGCGTTCATCCCCTCTGCGTAGGGGACCTTCATCCGTGCCTCGTAGGTGCCATATCCAAACCGATCCCGGGTCTGGATTTCGGCACAGCTCAGATTCCGGTCTTCCTTGGGATCCGCAGTCAACGACAACAGCAGCTTGCCGTTTTCAATGGCAACTCGATCCCGATGCCATAAACAGCTCTGGTGATCTCCATTGGCCCAGCCGCTGGAAATGAACCACCGGCTCTTTGCCAAGGTATCAAATGGCTCGAAGAACGAAGTGTCCTCTTGCGGCAACCCGACAGAAGGCATCAGCAGGCAAACGGCAAGAGCAGCTTTTGACAGGAAAACCTGCCTTACACGTTGACGCATTGCTCGCATTTTTCCACATCCATAGAAGCGCAGGGATCGTAAGGAAGTGCCCAAAAAATACCGTCCAGCGTTGGCGCAAACAAACACGAACCCCGGACATACGCGGCAGCTTGCCGACCTGAACACGATTTGGCCGCCTGTTGCTGCCAAGGGGCATTTGTTGCCTAGGTTTTAGGCATTCCCTTATTCCGTGAATCCCTGCCAGTACTGGCTCAAATCCTTGCCAAGAAGATCAGAGAGCCCTGCATTGCGGTCTGAAAGATGCTGACACAGATATGCGCGTGTTTTCGCTCGCATGTCTGACGGCGGGTGATCTTGGGTGAGCACTCGTTCTGAAACAAAGCGAAACCAGCGCCGATATGCCTTGTGCCCGATACGTGACGACAAGGGCACGTGCCCTTTGAAGTGCCGCGCATACCTATACCGAACCAGCAGCCTGCCCACACGGTTGAGACGCTGCAACGTCTCCGCTTTTGCCGGGTATCTTGTCCTGTTGTGCCAGGTCTCAACCGACTCTACTGAAATGGGGGACAGGCCCAGAAATGTGGTCAATCGGTCAAGTGTAGCCTGTTGATCGGCTTTGAATTCCTCAAACAGAACGACATGGACACGCTTCTCCCCAAGTGCTGCATAAAAGTTTCGCAAGCGCGGGGCATAGGTCGATCCCATCACGATGGACATCTCGCTGCTCAGGGCGGCTTCGAAGGAGTCGCAGGTGCGCCCGCTGCGCAGCAGGTGCCAATACTGCGAGAACGCCCGCTTGACCGGATCGCGCAGCATGAAGATCACCTTCACCTTGTCATCGGCCGCCTTGATACGGAACGGGGCTACGTCGGACATCAGGTAGGTCGTGGTATCCTCGCCGATCAGCGCATCCTGTGGCGCGTCGGCAAAGCGGCTCTCATACATCTTTCGCGTGGCCGGATCCCTTGGATCGCGCCATGATAAGTCGCCACTGTCGATGTCCAAGAAATCGCCATGGGCTATCGGATCGTCGGCATCGAAAAAATAGATCTCGTTCTTTGCGACCCAGGCATCCGGATGCTGGTCCAGGATCTGATGAAGCGATGTGGTCCCGCACTTAGGTGCGCCTGCGATGATAAAGTCTGGCTTCATGAAAACTTCCTCGCCCAGCGGATATTGCAAAGGTTGTTTTCACTGGTCCATGCGCCACACATGGGTGCAACCCCAACGATATCAGGTCGGCAGCAGACCGCCGGACAAGCCCCGCATGTGCTGAGATTTCAGCCTTTTCTGTCTTGAGAGACCAAAAACAGATTTGCGACCCTGTCCGCCCCAGCATGTTCCGTGCTCTCAGTTGGGCGGGCGCATCTATAAATTCGGACAGGGATATTAAATCACGTCTGTTCAGGCCAGTGCGATGAAAAATCCCTGATCCGGGTATCTGGAACGGCGTCACATCCAGATGTCGTAAGCCAGACTCTCATAGAAGCCTGCCAATGCACCCGAAAAACCAGCATTGTAATCCGTTGCAACTTCGTTTGTGACGTAGTTGGTGCGTACATCATCATAGTCACCATTCGGGGCGGGACCGCCGACCAGCGCTCCATGGAGGATGTAGGCATTCGGCGCGGG
Organism: Tateyamaria sp.; assembly: GCF_059783535.1. Taxonomy (NCBI): domain Bacteria; kingdom Pseudomonadati; phylum Pseudomonadota; class Alphaproteobacteria; order Rhodobacterales; family Roseobacteraceae; genus Tateyamaria; species Tateyamaria sp. The sequence goes on from NZ_JBYNDP010000082.1 coordinate 3,373, forward strand.
GTCATCCACATGCCTTGTGCCTGATGCGCCGCGATGGTGCGGGTTCAGCGGGAAGTCTTCGCCGAAGCCCACGACAAAGCTCTGCCCATCCGGATTGTCGCCCATCATGAAATCCAGTTGATCGGAGGCGAAATCCAGCAAATCCTCGACACGCTCCGCATTGCCTTGGGGATCGACCTTGGCCAGTTGCTTCGCGTGCACTGTGGCCAGAAGCGATGTATTGGCAGCATAGCGGTTTGACCCCCACTGATCGATCCAGGCCAAGCCATCATTGGTGTCCGTCCCGGGCGTTGTCGCGATGTCGTTCAACCAGTAGTCCAGATGCCGGTCCAGATCCTCAATATAGCGCGCATCCCCCGTTTGGTGCGCCAGCAAGAGCGTGGTACCGTTGCTCATGTTGTCCCAGCCATAGGCAAAATAGGTGTTCGGCTCCACATAGTAATCGATGGATTTCTGCAGATAAGCCTCATCCCCAGTGGCTTGATAAAGCCAGTTTGCGGACCATGATAGCTCGTCTTCATAGCCGCTCCAAGAGTAGTAGAATTGTGCCGCATCGGTCACGGTGTCTGTATATCTTCCCAAATACGTCTCGGAGAATTCGAACAGCTGAACGGCATTTTCGAGCAACTCGTCGGCGTAGGCCGTGTCGCCTTGCGCGCGAAAGAACATGGACGCAGAGGCCATGGCGGCCGCAGTTTGGGCGGTGACCTCTGTTCCGGGGTTTTCAGCATCAAGGGAATAGACGGGACGATCCATCAACATGTCCTCTGGCGCGCCCCAGAAGGCGTGGTCGTCGTTGCCGTCGCCCACCTGAGCGTGGAACTCGTCGTCCGACAGATCCGCCGTGCCTTTGTCATCATAGGCATTCAGGAAATAGTCGTTGAGTTGGCGCAGATGGTCACTAAGCGCGTCATAGGCGCCCGTATCTTTGTATCCGTTCTCAAACTCGAGCCCGCCCCACGCAAGGGTGGTCGCGGTGCCCGCCATCGGCAAGCCGAACTTCACGTGATCACCCGCATCAAACATGCCGCCCGACAAATCGCGCCCGACTTCCGCGCCGTCATCAAGCGTTGAATCCCAACGCCATGAAATGGGGTGATCGTCCGGCAATTCGCCCGCATAGTTGGCGTAATAAAACTGCATGGATTTGTTCAAAACAGCGTCATAGTCGGCTGCGCCAAACGGCGCTCCGTCGTCTCCACCGACCGGAAGTGTTGTGCTGTCATCCGCCGTCGGTAAGTCGCCTGCAGGCTCGGCGTCTTCGGGCACCCTGACCGTGCTGCCATCTTCCAAGTTCGCATCAAAAACCAAGCTTCCCAGTTTTGAGGGTTCTCCGCCCGCAGCCGAAAAGCCGAACGTGATTGATTCCCCGGGCGGTATATTGGTCGTCCAACCTCTGGCCTCAAAGTTGGTCATGTTGCCATGAATAGTTAGATTTCCACCCCATGCGCCGGTGATCGAATACCCAGTGGTGTCAAAGTCCAGGGACCAGTCCTCTATGGCCTGGTCGGTTGTGTTGGTGATTGTGATCTCACCCAGGAACCCGCCTTGCCAGCGATCGCCAACCTCGAAACTGATCATTGGGGACCCCCGCCAGATTCTGTTGCTGCCACTTCACTCTGGTCGTTGCTGCGCGCGCCGTGCATGTGGCCGGGCACCATGTTGGTGTAATGCGCTGCCATACAAATCTCTACCATAGGTTGCATCATCGGTTGGGTTGTATATGTCGTCAACGTTGGTGCTTAGCGACCCTTAATTCTGCTCTTGAAGTCGCTGCGCAAAAAGTCGCTGTTCAGATTGATCATTCACTCCCAAGTGGCCCAGTTTTTGGGCAGAACGTCGGGCGGGTGCACGGATCGGCGCGATCCAACTCGGAGCGGCCCGCAACAAGGCTTGGCAACGAGTGCATTCCTCATCTGCAGAATGTCCGTCCTGGACATGTGCTCAATCCGACGGTTGTTCGTCTCGAAAGGTTTGAAACACAAACGATTAAACGCGACGAAAGATAAGCAAGGCCCAGACAATCGTCACCGATGCGGTGAACTCGACAGCTTCCTCCAACAAAGAGACTTTGCGAGACGGCACGAGGTCCAAAAGAACACCACAAGCTAAAAGAGCCAAATGAAGCAGTAGGGCGAAGTGAAACTCATCTTGCAGGAAGCGCCGGATGGGATCGCGTGCCTTGTAGATCACGGCCAGAAAACCAATGAAGGCAAGCAGCAACGAAAGCGCGACGACAAGAGATGTCGCATCGCCTTTCAGCATCATCCGCAGCAGGATGATGGCAATGTCATGCCCGCCATCAAACTGCCCGCCACCCTCCATTGGGGGCATCTCGAAATCAAAGAAGCGTGCCCCAAAACTCACTTCACTCAAAAACAGAAGAAGCGAGAACAGCGAGACCCCGAGAAGCAACCGCACATCGCGTTTGCGTGCCAGGTCGCCGGTTGCCAAGGTCCAGACAGCAAGCAGACTGGCAAATAGGAATAGGACCGCCGAGGTAGACTCGACCAGGCCATCTTCGCGCATGATCGAGGGCCGGATCAACGTAGCGAAGAAAAGCAGACAAACGATTGCAGTTGTTGAAAGCAGCAACATAATGGATTGGGGAACGTGTTTGGCCCGCGCGACCATGTCCCCCAGCCATAACGTCACATAACTGTTTCGTTGGTGTGCTTTCATCGCCTTACTCGAAGTGAATGCATTGTTGGGATTAGAGGCATGTGCGCGTGCGCGGAAGGTGCGGGCACTTTGGTATGTGCGTTTGGGCGGGTAGCCGCGCTCAATCCTCTTGTCTTGCGGTCTTTTGCTCATCTGTCAGGTTTGCCAGCTGTTGGAAGCTCGACACTTGAGAACTGGCGACTGTCAGTAAGCAATGGTTTTGCCAGACGAGAACAACTTTGAATCTGAACCGCCGTGACGCCGTGAAACTGAGCATTGTAACCTATCTCACGACGCTCTCTTCAGGCGCCACAGGCCAGGCTCTGTCAGACACCAAGGTCATTGTCGTGGGGGCAGGCCCGTCTGGTTTGGCTGCCGCCCATGAACTTCAGGCGCATGGCGTCGAAGCCGTGGTGTTGGAGTCGGGCAGCTGTGTTGGCGGGCGGGTCCGCACGGACATGTCGTTGGGGGTACCCTTCGAATTCGGCACCGGATGGATTCATGGGCCAAGTTCCGGAAATCGACACATCAGCTTGCCGAACAGATCAATGCGCCAACAATCGTGACCAATGACGACAGTCTAGATGTCTTCAAACCCGATGGGAGCCCACTGTCGGATGCAGGATATCAACGGTTGGAACGGCTTTACTCCACTTTCGAAGAGATGCTGTATTACCCTGACGCTTCGGGCCAGTTAAGCGTGGAACAGATGTTGGCGCAGCGTGATCCTGACCTACTTACCGATCCGCTTACGCGTTGGATGCTCAACGCTTTTTGAGTTTGATACCGGTGCGGGGATTGAGGATATCTCAGCCGCAAATGGCTTTGAAACCCAAACCTTCCCCGGAGATGATGTCATCTTCACAGAAGGCTACGATGCGATCATTGCGCCATTGGCGGCAGGGCTCGATATCCGACTGAATGCGCCGGTTTCCCGGATATGGCACGATAGCGTGGAAGTGGAAATCCACGATATTTCAGCAGATTACGCGATCTGTACGGTCCCACTGGACGTCCTGAAATCCAACGCGATCGAATTCGATCCGCCACTGCCAGTGAGTTTGCGAGATGCGATTGAGCAAATCAGCTTTGGATCGGTCACAAAGATAGCGATGAAATTCGACGAACCGTTCTGGGGCATTGACACACCATATCTCGGAATGACGACCGAACCCAAAGGGCGCTGGAACTATTGGTCGAACTACCGCACGTTTAGTGATGGGAACATTTTGCTTGGGTTGTCCGTTGGGCAGTACGCTCCTGTTGCGGATCGCATGATTAAGGCACGCATGATGGCCTATGCGTTGGATGTTCTGCGTTCGGTTTGGGCCGCGATGTTGGTACACCACGAAACGTTCTCACGACGCATTGGTCGCAGGATCAACATTTCTATGGCGCATATTCATTTGCTCAAGCAGGTGGGTCACTTGCGCAGTTTGGTGAGTTCGAAAAACCTGTCCAAAAACGGATTTACTTTGCAGGTGAACATACAAGTCCTGAACACCGAGGCACCAAGCGCGGCGCGCGCATATCAGGACAACGAGCAGCAAGTTCAATCTTGGCGATTTAATCACAGCGGACCTTGGCGCAGATGCAGCGAGATGATATTTCGCCCCCAGATATACCAATGCCTCAGCAGTCTCTTGCCTCCCGTCAAAACTGACATCAGACAGCCGCAATTGGATCCAAACCAGCGCCGCCTGCCTTCGGGCAACAGCATGCTTTGCGCATGGTTAAAATCGGCTGAATGCAGCGTGCGACAGCCAAGCGGTTGAACCCACTTGGCTTTCACAAGTTACTTAAATTTCAATGACATGACCGAACAGCTTGTCCCCGCGGGGACAAATTAGCCCACCAGCTTTCCGGCCAGCCCTTTTTCGATCAGGGCGATCGTTTCCTGCACGCCGTAAAGGGCAATGAACCCACCAAATCGAGGCCCTTGCGACGCACCCAAAAGCACCTCGTAAATTGCTGTGAACCAGCCCCGCAGCGGGTCGAACCGGTCGCGCCCAACGGCATAGACAACCGACTGCAATGCCTCGTCTTCGATCGGCCCGTCATAGGCTTCCAACTCGGTCTTCAATGCTTCCAGCGCCTCGCGTTCGGGGTCGGTCGGCATGCGGTACACCTTGGCCGGCTTCACGAAATCATTGTAGTAGCGCACCGCGTGCCCCACGGCCTTGTCCATGCCGGGATGCGTCTCGGGCCCAGTCTCGGGCGCGTAGCGGCGGATGAAACCCCACAGCTTGTCCTTGTCCTCGGCCTGGCTGACCGAGGCGAGGTTCAGCAGCATGGCAAAGGGCACAACCATATCGCTTTCCGGCACATCGCCGGAATGGATGTGCCACACCGGGTTTGTCGCCTTGCCCTTGTCGTCTTGCCCCGGATAGGCGCGCAGTTGCTGGTGGTATTCATCGACCGCCTTGGGGATCACATCAAAGAACATGCGCTTTGCCGTCTTGGGCTTCTGGTACATGAAGTAAGACAGCGACTCGGTCGATGCATAGGTCAGCCACTCGTCGATGCTGACCCCATTGCCGGACGATTTCGAGATCTTCTGCCCCTGATCATCCAGGAATAGCTCATAGCTGAAGTGGTTCGGCGGGCGCGCACCCAGTGTCCGACAGATCGCGTCATAGATCTTTTCGTTTGTGGCGTGTTCCTTGCCGTACATCTCGAAATCGACACCCAAGGCCGCCCAGCGTGCACCAAAGTCCGGCTTCCACTGCAGTTTCACGTTGCCGCCAGTGACGGGCAGGGTCCATTCCTTGCCGGTCTCGTCGTCAAAGGTGACCGTGCCGTTCACCGCGTCCACATGCTTCATTGGCACATACATCACCCGGCGGGTTTCGGGGTGCAGCGGCAGGAAAATGGAGTAGCTGGCCGCCCGCTCTTCGCGCAGCGATTTCAGCATGATCTTCATTAGATCATCGTATTTCTCAGCGCAGCGCAGCAGGATTTCGTCGAACTGGCCCGAGGCATAGAATTCGCGGGCCGAATAGAATTCGTAGTCGAACCCGAACGTATCGAGGAACCGGCGCAGCATGGCGTTGTTGTGATGGCCAAAGCTTTCATGCGTTCCAAACGGGTCCGGCACATCCGTTAGCGGGCGCTGCAAATGCTGTTCCAGCACCTCGGGGTTTGGTACGTTGCCGGGCACCTTACGCATCCCGTCAAGGTCGTCCGAGAAACAGATCAGCTTGGTCGGGATGTCCGAGATCGCCTCGAACGCACGGCGCACCATCGTGGTGCGGGCCACCTCGCCAAAGGTGCCGATATGGGGCAGGCCCGAGGGACCATAGCCCGTCTCAAACAGCACGTATCCCTTTTCCGGTGGCGCCTTTTCATAGCGTTTGAGCAAGCGGCGGGCCTCTTCGAATGGCCAGGCTTTGCTCGTCATCGCGGCGTCACGGAAACTCGACATCTCATATGATCCCATGTGATGGCCTGCGCCCTATGCGCGGCCCTGATTGACTGGCCCCGCAGGGACAATCCCGCCGCTACCTATTGCGGGCTGCCGCAGCCGTCAATATTGAGGGACAAAGCACCGAGAAAGGACACTGTACCATGGCCGCTTCACAACTCTCTCTTACCGCGCAGGACGCGCTGGTCGCCATGATGATCGCGGTGTCTGCATCAGACGAAGACATCCGCACGGCGGAACTGGTCAAGATTAACTCGGCCGTGAACAATCTGCCGGTTTTTGCGGGCTATGACCTGGATCGGTTGAACCGCATGGCGCAGATGGTGTTTGACCTGTTTGAACAGGAGGACGGTCTGGACGCCCTGTTTGGCCTTGTGCGCGAAGCGCTGCCAGACCGGTTGTACGAGACGGCCTATGCCCTGGCCTGTGATGTGGCGGCGGCCGATGGCACGCTGGACGAGGCGGAGCTGCGCCTTCTGGAAGAGATGCGGTACGAGTTGAACATCGACCGTCTGCATGCTGCCGCCATCGAACGCGGGGCACGCGCAAGGCATTTGACGCTGTAGCCTTGCCCAAACGGCGCCGGTCCGAAACCAGTGCACGCCTGCCTTTTCTTGATCTGACACGGTTTTTCCACTTAGGGTGAAACCTGTCACGCGCTCCGGCGCGCGATTTTGTATTTATTGTTTATCGGCTTTTGCCAGCAGTTTTTCCGTATCCGGACTGGGGCTTGCCCAATGGTTCGGTGGGTCGTGTTCACGCCTGCGCTGTTCGTGACCTGTGCTTTGAAATGAAATGGATATTTGAATGCGTTACCCGATCAAAACCTTTTTGGCCGCAGCAGCGGTTGGATTTGGACCTCTGCCCGTCAGCGCTCAGTCAACCCAAACCGATGACGCAATGGAGTTGTCCTTTGCGTCGGCGCCATCCCTGTCGGCCCGCTCAAGCGGGCGCAGCGACATTCCCGGCAGTTTTTCAGTTGCCGCGCCGGAGGTGGTCAAGCTGGGCTGGGGCTGGAGCGAGCAACGAGGTGAAGCGATCCCAACCGAATGCATCGTCTTTTCCCAAGGCAGCGGCGGCGCGCAGACCAGCAACATTACGATCCGGGAAGTGTCCGACAGTTACACATTGGCCAAGGCCATGGATGTCTCGGCCTCGACCACGGTACGCGCTTTTGGTGCCAAGGTGGATGGCAAAGCCTCCATTTCAAAGAACTCCAAGATCACTTCTATGAGCGTCACCTATGTGGTGCGTGCCGAAGTGTTGAACGACAGCATCTACGTGGCGCCCCCGCTGGATGGCGACGCAGACGTGCCACAAGCTGAGACGGTGGCTGTTTCGACAGGCGCCCTTGCCCCTATCGGGCCATCCGTCCGGTTGACCGATGAAGCTGCTGCACTGGCAGAGGCAAATCCGACCGCATTCCGGCGTATCTGCGGGGACGGTTATGTATCTGCGGCCGTCAGCGGCGCGCGCGCCTATCTTGTCTCAGTGGTCAAAACCCAAAGCAAGGAAGAGCGGGAAACCATGCGCGCCTCGGTCACGGGCGAAGGTTGGGGACAAAAGGCTTCGGTGGCTGCGGGGTCGGACAAGACAGCGTCGTCCAGCAGCTATGAACGCGATCTGACTTTCTTTCAGGAAGGCGGGTCTGCCACCCAGACAAACCCGACGCCTGTAGTGGCAGACACTGCCGAAGGTGAGGGTGCCGAACCCGATCCGCTGGCCGACAGCGACCTGCCCGCCGATGCCGATCAGGCTATTGCGCGCATCCGCAAATTGGCAACCGCTGCCCGTGACGCGGGCAAGCTGTTCGAGATTTCGATCAGCCCGTACGAGGCGCTGGCAAACTATCCTGCAGCGGATGCGCGCCAGTCCGATCTGGACGAACACGAGGACCTAGCCGCACTGATGGGTGCCTATGAGACGCTGTATGATGATCTGACCGTGGCACTGGCTGATCGTGATGGATACGCGGCACCCGTGCGATCATGTGGTGATACGTGCACAACTGCGCTAGTGGGGCTGAAGGACCCGGCGGCGTTCCGGCAGGTTGAGGATGCACAGGACATGGCTCTGGAGGCCCTCCATCAGTTGGAGCAGATGGCGCAAGCCTGCTTTGCTGCCGGTGATGAATGCACCATCGATCTGGGCAGCGTGCGATCGCCTTATGCAGCATATGTCAACGCGCCGATCCCGGTCTTTGCTGAAACGGAGGTTTCATTGGATGATCATGCGTCCATCTTCCTGCGGGACACTTCTGCCGGACGGTGCCGTCTGGGTGCGCGCACGCCCGGCTGCATCACCAATGCGATGATCCGTGCATGGTTGGACCGGCAGGGTCTGAAGAGTGTGGCTGTCACAGATGTCGCCGAGGTCGTTGGCACCATTGCCGAGTGCGAAACCATAGAGGACAACCGTGCCTATCGCGGCGATGCCAATGATCCGGATGCATCCGTTGTCTGGACCAATCCGGCCGTCACCTTTGACCGGTTTGGCAACGTGGTGTGCCCGCCGGCCTGACCCGGATGTCACGCTGGAACACGTGATCGTAAAGGCGTGACAAAAACCCTTTGCGCGACTCGCAGCCGTTTCCTATATGCGCTGCAGTCGCAGAGGCCGACATGGGAGAGTGCAGCGAAAGGCTGCCGCCGAAGGAGCAACGCCCCGGAAACTCTCAGGCACCACGAACCGTGCCGGCCGCGTCCCCAGTTGAGGGGCACATGTGACGATCTGGAGAGTGGTCGGACGTCACGCGCCCGGCCCACCGAAGGAGAAAGCGGCCCTGTTGGTCCGTGAAGCTCTCAGGTCTCGCGACAGATGGGGACGCTTGCCCGGCACCGTGCCGGATGCGTCCATATCTGCGTGCGCTGGGAGGACCCCCATGACCCGTATTGCCGTGATCGGCGCCGGTATCACCGGTATTACGACCGCCTATGCCTTGGCCCGCCGCGGCTATGACGTCAGCGTGTTTGACCGCAACCGCTATGCCGCGATGGAGACATCCTTTGCCAATGGCGGTCAGCTTTCGGCCAGCAATGCCGAGGTTTGGACCCGCTGGGGCACCATCTTCAAGGGGTTGAAATGGATGCTGAAATCCGATGCACCCTTGCTGGTGAACCCGACGCCCAGTTGGCATAAGCTGTCTTGGATGGCGGAATTCATGGGCAACATCCCCGATTACGAGCGCAATACGGTTGAGACGGCGCGCCTTGCCATTGCCGCGCGGGAACACCTTTTAGAGTTTGCGCGGGAAGTCGGGGCTGATTTTGATATGGAACGGCGCGGTATTCTGCATGTGTACCGCCTGCAGTCCGAGTTCGATCATGCCCGCCGGGTAAACGCGTTGTTGGAAAAGGCGGGGCTGGAACGAAGGGAAGTGTCAGCGGACGAGGTCCAGCGTTTGGAACCTGTTCTGAAGGCCGACACGATTGGTGGTTTCTATACCGAGAGCGATTTTACAGGCGACATTCACCGCTATGCCCGCGCGCTGAGCGACCGGTGTGAGCAGATGGGCACATCCTTTCACTACAAGTGCAAGGTGACCGGCATTGAGCACATCGGGACGGGCGTTCGCCTGACCTGGGATCATGCGGGGACCACAGAGACGCAGCAATTTGCCGGCATTGTGGTCTGTGCGGGCGTTGGCAGCCGTGCCATCGCAGCCCAACTGGGCGACCGTGTGAACATCTATCCGGTTAAGGGCTATTCCATCACTGTCAATCTAGATGATGCCGAAAGCCAGGCCGCGGCCCCGTGGGTCAGCCTGCTGGATGACGAGGCCAAGATCGTGACCTCGCGCCTGGGCCGTGGGCGGTTCCGCATTGCAGGTACGGCCGAGTTTAACGGCTACAATCTGGACATCCGCGATGATCGTATCCGGCCACTCCGCGAATGGTGCGAGGCCTTCTTTCCCGATGTGTCGACCGAGCATTGCGTGCCGTGGGCGGGGCTGCGCCCGATGCTGCCATCGATGATGCCGAAGGTTGGGCCGGGGGCCAAACCGGGGGTCTTCTACAACACCGGGCATGGGCATCTGGGCTGGACCCTGTCAGCGGCGACAGCGCAGGCGACGGCGGACATCATTGATGTGAACCGGATGAAGAACGCGGCCTGACGTGCGGGGCGGATCAAGATCCGCCTTACGGGTGCGAAATGTAAGGCGCAGCGTGCTGCGCCGCGCAACGCTCGTATGATGTGTTGGAAAAACTGTAAGGCGGAGGTGCCCTCCGCCTAGCTGCCGTAGACCGCGCCCCAGCGTTCGATCAGTTGTTGCTGCATGGCCTTGGCCCGGCGGTTCCAGCTGCGTGCGCCCTGGGGTCGTTCACGGTTGGCGCGGGGGATGCGAGCGCGCGTTGCCTCGTCTGCGGCGAAGATGGCAAAGGCCATTTCGGTCCCGTCCCGTGCCGTCATGTAACCCGCCAACCCTGACACGAAGTTCAATGTGCCGGTCTTGGCATGCACCTCGATCGGGTGGTTCTTGACCGCGCGGCGTTGTTCATCAAGCATCGGGATCGCCTTGAGGATGGGGCGCAGGATGTTGTTCTGCCGTGCCTTGATCAAGGCCGTGACCATATCGTCAGCCGTCATCTCGCTGTCGCCCCCCAGGCCCGAGTGGTCCACGAGCCGCATCTTTGCGGTTCCAAGGGCGGCATTCGCCCAGCGGTTCATTTCGGAGGCAGACGCGCGCAGCGAGGAGGGCCGACCACTGCGTTTGACCGTCGCCGCCATACCCACCATTTCCGCCGTGACGTTTGTTGAAAAACGCAGCATGTCGCGCAGGATCGTGCGCAGGTCTTCGCTTCGATGCGTCGCCAGCGTTGTGCCCTGCGGGATACGGCTGACCACCTTGGGGTTCTTCAGAACCACACCTTGCGACCGCGCGAGCGTCTGGAACACGTCCCCCGCATAAAGCGCAGGTTTGCGCACGGGCAGCCAGCGCGCGCCGCCATTGCCAAGAGCGCCGCGCGCAACACTCCAATTGTCGGTACGGCCGCCATCGGAATAGGTATAGACCGGTGCGCGTCGTTCGCTCACCTGCATCCGGGCAATGGCCACATCCGGGCGGTATCGATCCGACCGTGCATCCATCGTGACGTTGTATTTGCTGCCCTGCCGCTTCCATTCGAAATGTACGCGGTTGAAGTTCAGCGCGATGCCCGACAGCGCCGGGCTGTAGCCGACATGATCGGGTTGATCTTTGTCGATCGTCGGCACCGCCGGGAACAGGCCGTCGGCCACTTTGAAGTCGCCCCTAACCTCGCGAATACCCTTGGCCTTGAGCGCCGCAGCCAGCCCCGCCAGCGCATTGGTATCAAGGGTCGGATCACCGCCGCCGACCAGCACCAGATCGCCCTGGACCACGCCGCCCGACACGCCGCCAGTTGCGACAACACGTGTGCTGAACCGATGGGCGTGTCCAAGTACACTCAGCGCATAGAGCGCGGTGACCGCCTTGGCGACCGATGCGGGGGGTGCGCCGACCTTGGCGTTGCCACCCTCCAGCTTTGTTCCTGTCCGGGCGTCGGCCACCGCATAGCAGACCCGCCCGCCCAGCTTGGCCTTGGCGATGATGTCCTGTGGATCGGCAATGGCCTTTTTGAAGTGATTGCCGCCACGCGCCTGCGGTCGCAACGAGGTTGTCGGAGGGGCGGCAAGGGCGGCCGAGGCCGTGGAGCTGGCCAGAACTGAAAGAAAAAAACGTCTCGAAATCGTGCGCAACATGGGCGCATGTAACCGCAGCTTTGCCCGGCAAACAAGCGGGCAAAGATCACAAATCCGAGGACGGCGCCCAGTTGCCTTGTGCCCGGATCGCGGTGGATGATTGGGCCGTCATGGCCACGTTCACAAAGCACCAGGCCGGCGCATTTGAACGACCTAGAAGCTGACTGGCCCGGCCCGAGATGCGGTAGGGCCGGTACAGCCGTGCGGCGGGGCTCATCCGGGCTGAAATCCGATCACCCGGACGGGCCAGAACGCCCACGGGCACGTTCTCCATGATCCAGGTCCAGTCCTGCCAAAGATGAAACTGGGCCAGATTGTCCGCCCCCATCAGCCAGACAAACCGCGTGCCCTGATAGCGTCTTTTCAGTGCCGTAAGGGTCTGTGCAGTGTAGCGCGTGCCCAGATGCGCCTCGATATCTGTGACCGTCACACGTGGGTGCTGCATGACCTGCCGCGCATGTGCCAGTCTTGTGGACAGCGGTGCGGGCCCCTTGGCTTTGAGCGGATTTCCTGGGGACACCAGCCACCACACGCGGTCGAGGCCAAACCGCTTCATCGCTTCGCGCGTGATGTGCGTGTGCCCGTCGTGGGCAGGGTCAAAGGAGCCGCCCAGAAGGCCGATGATCTGGCCCGGTCTGGCCATGGGAAAAGCGGGGTCGGTCACTTAGAGGTCCGTCTTGGTCAGTGGCAAGGACCGGACGTCAAACGCGTCGTCTTGTCAATCAATTGGCCGCACGTTGTCGCCCAGGGCGATGGTGCCGGGTTTGACCACGTCGGCGCACCAGCCGCCGTGTCCGCGCATCGCGGCATAACCGCCATGGCCCAACAACCGCTCCATCAGGCTGCAGGGCGCGCAAATGGTGGTGAAGCGCAAAACGGCCGTACCCAGCTGTACCTCACGCCCCTTGAGGCCCGCGAGGTTGAGGCCCTGCACCATGATGTTGCGCCGCAGCGTTGTCGGATCGATCTGGTCACGCCCGAGATAGGAGGCGATGGCGGGCAAGTGTTCGGCCTGTACCAATGTGACGGCCCGTTTGCCCGCACGACCGCGATCGCCTTCGATCCCGCTGTCTGAAATCTCGGCTCGGTCCAGTACCTGAATGTCTGCCGCCCGTGCAGGGCGCACGCCGATCCAAGCCACTGTCCCAGGCTGTGCCCAGCGGGCCATCATGTTTTGAAGTTCACTCACCGTTCTTCGCTACGGGCCCGGCGCGCTTCGAGGCCTATAAGGTCAGGCAACCGTTCAAGCGGATAGTTCGGGTGCAGCACCCAGATGCCCGCCTCGTCCTGTTCAAGCGGGCGCAATGTGCCGCCGGGAAATGCACGGGTGCGCAGGGCCAACACCACGTCTGACAGAACCGCCGGATTGTCCCGGAAATATGCATGTCCAAAGCCGCCCCGCACGTTTTCGACCCGGATGAAATGCACGAGCCCCTCTTTCCGCAGGAGTGCAAGCTCACCATCGACAAAGTCTTCGTTCCGAAGCGCGCCAAGCCGGACGGACTGGGTCAGATAGGCCGACAGGCGCAGCGCGCCGTCATTCGGATTGATATACAGGTTGATTTGCTCAAACGCTTCCGAGAACCGCTCGGCTTGAAGCCGCTGGCGCACGATGTCGACGTCCAAATCGGGGGCAGCCATGATGAACGTCCCGGTTTTCAGCATTGTTTTGGGATGAATGCCCGCACCCCGCGCTTCAATCATCAATTCCCGTAGGGCCGTGGTGACGACGTCTGTACCGCGCGAGTGGGCGATAATGTCGATGCTGTCGACCTCTGGCATATCGGCCAGCATACGCAGGAATTCCTTGGTGTGGTGGACCGAGAACACGCCCGCATCGCGATCGCGGAAATAGCCAAGCGGACCGATCCCGTTTCCTGCGGGCCAGGTGAAGGACACAGGCACTGATTCCCGGCCCGCGAAGTGCCACATGTTGGCGAGCGTGGTCAGGCTGTCTTCGAAGTCGTTGTTGAAGCCGTGCACGTAAACCAAAAGGCTGCGATTGCCGGTCTGTGCGATTTCATCCGCGATTACGGCTTGAAAGCGGGCCGCCTGTTCGTTGTAGACATCCACCGCGTCCTGCAGGTGAGTCAGGCGGCCATCCGCGCGTGCATAGGGCAGCGGCGTGGTTTCGAAGCGGACGATCTCTTCGAATTCGGGGACCCAGAGCGTCGAGATTTGTTCATCTGAATCAGAGCGGGTTCGTTCCAGCAATTCTTCCCACCCAAGATCGCGCCCGAATTTGACGGTTGCGGCCCCGAACGCCATCGAATCCGAGCGCTCAGCCCCATAGCTTTCGTCATTTGGTGCCCGGTCAGTCATGTAGAAGATCTTGGGTTCGGCCGTACGCCAGACAGAGGGCACCAAATCATCCGGGTAGTTGAGGCCGCCGCGATACAGATTGGGCGGAGGGGCGAGGCCGATACCGACCGCGCATCCGCCAAGGATGAAACAAGCTGCAAGCAGGATAAACCGCTGCATGTCAGGTACTTCCGCAAGTTTGATCTGTCACCGCTAACACAAGTCGGTTGGCTTCACCAAATGACATTTCCAGGGCCGGCGGCGCATTGCTCTTTGCCCGCGTGCCGGGTAGACGGACCTGCACAGTTTTTTCCGGGAGGATGCCATGGCTGCCTATCAATATGTCTACCACATGTCGGGTGTTTCCAAGACCTATCCCGGGGGCAAGAAATGCTTTGAGAATATCCACCTGAATTTCCTGCCCGGCGTGAAGATCGGCGTCGTCGGCGTGAACGGTGCCGGCAAGTCCACGCTGATGAAAATCATGGCGGGAATGGATAAGGATTTCACGGGCGAGGCATGGGCCGCCGAGGGTGCCAAGGTCGGCTATCTGCCGCAAGAGCCGCAGCTGGATCCCGCCCTGTCCGTGCGCGAGAACGTCATGCTGGGCGTGGCCGAGAAGAAGGCGGTTCTGGATCGCTACAACGATCTGGCCATGAACTA
>NZ_JBYNDP010000083.1:0-18109 GCF_059783535.1 Tateyamaria sp.
TTCTTCCGAACCGAGATCACATCGGCATGCGGGTTGGCCTCCAGAATGGACAGGCCGTCAAACACACGGTCCACATCTGCGCGCTCCTTCGCCCGAAAAAACACAACATGTCTTAGTCGATGCGCGTCAGGCATAGCAATCCAGCCCCTATCTTGGCGAAGGCGCAACGCCTTCCTGCCCGATATGGTGCAATCTCACCGCCCTTTGAAGAGGCCGCCCAAAATGCCGCGGACCATACGCCGCCCCGTGGTGCCGGTCAGTTCCTTCACAACCATCTTGGTCATCGCTTCGCCAAAACTCGCTCCGCGACGCGTGGGCTTTGAGGTTGAACGTGTCACTCGCGCACCGGAATACCGGCGGCCCGCATTGAACTCACGCAGCACAGGTTCCAGCTCTTCGGCTTTCTCCTCTGCCTCGGCGGCCTCTTTGGCAGCGGTATCTGCACGTGCCTTCAGAATTTCAAAGGCGGACTTGCGGTCCATCGGCTCATCATACTTGCCGGCCATATCGCTGGCCGCTAGGTGAGCAGCGCGTTCGGCCTTGGTGATCGGTCCAAGTTGCGATGAAGGTGGTCGGATCAACGTGCGCTCAACAATCCCCGGCACACCCTTCTTTTGCAGCATCGAGGTGACAGCCTCACCCACGCCGACCTCGCGAATGGCTTCTTCGGTCTCAAACCGCGGGTTTTCGCGGTAGGTTTCTGCCGCCATCCGCAACTCCTTGCGATCTTTCGCGGTAAAGGCGCGCAGCGCATGCTGGAACCGATTGCCCAACTGACCCAGAATATCCTCGGGGACGTCTGCAGGGTTCTGGGTGATGAAGTAGACACCAACCCCCTTGGAGCGGATCAGTCGCGCCACCTGTTCCACCTTGTCGACCAGCGCTTTGGGCGCGTCCTCGAACAGCAGATGCGCTTCGTCAAAGAAGAAGACGAGCTTGGGTTTATCTGGATCACCCACTTCGGGCAGTTCCTCGAACAGTTCGGACAGCAGCCACAACAGGAAAGTGGCATAGAGCTTCGGCGCCCCCATCAACTGATCCGCCGCAAGAATGTTCACCATTCCCTTGCCGGAGGCATCCGTGCGCATCAGGTCGGACAGCTCCAACGCTGGCTCACCGAACAATTGGCTCGCACCCTGGTTCTCCAGCACCAGCAGGCGCCGCTGGATGGCGCCAATGGATTGCGACGACACGTTGCCATAGCGCAGACTGAGGTCCTTGGCGTTCTCACCGACCCAAACCAGAAGGGCCTGGAGGTCTTTCAGATCCAGAAGCGGCATGCCTTCTTCGTCTGCAAGACGGAAGGCAATGTTCAGGATGCCCTCTTGCGCCTCGGTCAATTCAAGCAACTGTGCCAGCAAAAGCGGTCCCATCTCGGACACTGTTGTGCGCACCGGGTGACCTTGCTGGCCGAACATGTCCCAGAAAGTCACCGGGCAGGCATGGTACGTGTAGTCGGTGAAACCGATCTTCTCAGCCCGCTCCGTGAAGGGACCGTGCAGCTTGTGCTCGGCTGTGCCTGACTTGGCAAGCCCCGACAAATCACCTTTGACGTCGGACAGAAACACCGGCACCCCGGCATTCGAGAACCCTTCGGCCAGAATCTGGAGCGTGACCGTCTTCCCCGTCCCCGTCGCTCCGGCAATGAGCCCGTGGCGATTGGCGTATTTCAGCGTCAGTCCCTGCTTCTCAGCATAGTCCACGCCGCCGCCGCCGATAAAAAGACTGTCACTCATTGCCGTTAACCTTTTGTCCATTGGGCCTGCCGCGCCGACCATACAAAGTTAACACTTGGGTGCCATAGTGTTTTTGTTCCCGCTGAGATGTCCTCCCGGCGCGGAACACTTCCTCCCTGTCAGACTGGGCCGCGCTTCGTGCGCGGCCTTTTTTTCACAACTAAACCGTCCGGTTTAGATATTGATTTCACGGTCTTTTTATTTTCCGACATTCACTGTTGACCGCCGCGCAGGGCTCTCGTAGGTTCCCGCACATAAGTCGGCCAGTCCGACGGGGAGAGAAGAGATTGGAAAAGGGGGCTTTGGGGTCCCCTTTTTTGCTGTTTAATGCCGGTCATGAAAACTTTGCTCTTTGCTCCTGACACTGCCTTTGGTCCGTGTTAGCAGTCAGGCAAATGCAACAAGAGCGGAATTGACATGCGCACTTCACTGATTGCCCTCTCCGTGGCCCTTTTGCTGCCACTTGGCGCGATGGCCCAGTCCACGGACACGACAACCGAAGATACGACGACCGAAGACGCAGTACCCGAAAACACGACTGATGCTCCGAGTGTTGGCAATGCGATCGAAGACCAGCTGAGCCTCGGCGAGGACGCATCACAGCCTCAGGTGGGCCAGACCTATACCAGGGAAACCAATGGTGATTGGGAGTTGCGTTGCATCAAGGCGGAAGACGAAGGTGAAGAGCCTTGCCAGATGTACCAACTTTTGTCGGATGACGAAGGTACTCCGGTTGCAGAAGTTTCGATCTTCCGCCTGCCCGAAGGTGGCCGCGCTGTTGCAGGCGCTACAATCATCGTACCGCTTGAAACGTCCCTACCCCAGCAGCTGACAATGGAAGTCGATGGTGGACAAGCGCGCCGTTATCCATATGCGTTCTGCAACCCGATCGGCTGCTATTCACGCGTTGGTCTGGTGGCCGAGGAAGTGGCACAGTTCCGGCGTGGTGCAAATGCAAAGCTGACCATCGTACCCGCGCTGGCTCCCGACCAAAAAGTTGAACTAACTATGTCACTTAAAGGGTTCACTGCGTCCTTCGACAAAACGTCGATTGCACAGTTCTGAACTCGGTACATAGCCGAACAAAAAAGCCGCCTTCAGGGGCGGCTTTTATACTTTTCTCAGTGCCAGAACTGCATTCATTCCACCAAAGGCAAAGGCGTTCGATAAAACAACGTCTACGTCGGCATCCCGTGCCTCGTTCGGAACAACATCAAGCGCACATTCCGGATCAGGCTCTTCATAGCCAATCGTCGGCGCAATCACGCCCTCACACAGTGCCATGATGCAGGCAAGCAACTCCACCGCACCAGTGCCGCCAATCAGGTGTCCATGCATCGACTTGGTGGAAGAAATCATCAACTTGTCTGCATGCGGCCCGAACACATCGGCAACGGCTGCGCATTCCGTCTTGTCATTGGCAGCGGTGCCCGTCCCATGTGCATTGATGTAACCCACCTCATCAGCATTCACGCCAGCGTCCGCCAGCGCACCGGACATGGCACGTGCAGCACCATTCTTTGATGGCATCACGATATCGGCCGCATCCGACGACATGGCAAACCCGGCAACCTCGCACAAGATTTCTGCCCCACGCGCCTTCGCGTGCTCATATTCCTCGAACACGAAAATGCCAGCGCCCTCGCCCTGCACCATGCCATTACGATTGGCTGAGAATGGGCGGCAAGCATCCTTGGACATCACCCGCAGCCCTTCCCAGGCCTTGACACCGCCAAAGCACAACATGCTTTCCGAACCGCCCGTGATCATGACCGGAGCCATACCGGTCCGTACCATCTGAAAAGCCTGCGCCATGGCGTGATTGGAAGACGCGCAGGCCGTTGCGACGGTAAAGGACGGCCCCTTGAGGTTCCATTCCATCGAAACGTGGCTGGCGGCGGCATTGTTCATCAGCTTCGGAACCACAAAGGGATGAACGCGGTTCTTTCCCTCTTCATAGACAAGGCGGTAATTCTGGTCCCATGTGCTGACACCGCCCGCTGCCGTGCCCAGAATGACACCCGATCTGGCAGCCTCATCGCCAGAAAACGTCAGTCCCGCCTGCTCTATCGCTTCCTTGGCAGCAGCGAGGGTGAACTGCGTGAACCGGTCATAAAGGCTCATCTGCTGGCGGTTATAGCGTCCTTCGGCTTCGAACCCACGGACCTGGCCACCAATCTTGATGGCAAGCCGATCCACATCCTGGAAATCCAGCTCGCCAATGCCACATTTCCCCTCGCGCATTGCGGCAAGCGTTTCGGGGACATCATGCCCCAGGGCATTCACGGTGCCCGCGCCGGTAATCACAACGCGGGGCATCAGGTTTTCTGTTCTGCAACCAGCCGCTCGATGCCGGAAATGATCGACTGAACGTTAGATATGTCGAAATCGCTCGCCTCGGGTTCGTTGGCATTGAAGGGAATCTGGATATCGAACTCTTCCTCAATGGCGAAAATGCTTTCCACCAAGCCAAGGCTGTCTATCCCGAGGTCTTCCAGCGTATTCTCCGGCGCCACGTCGCTCCGTTCCAGCATGGCTTGCTCCGCGACGATCCCAATGACTTTGTCCTTGATGCTCATGACGCCCGCCCCCTTGCCTGACTTGGCGTTGATTTAGTCATTGGCGTCGGACTTGAAAACCGCTTTCTTCAACTCCGCGACGTCGCGAAGAACGCGGGTCAGTCGCCGCGTGTTCTTGAACATGTCCAGGTTGGTTTTCATCTCGGTGGCGGGATACCCCATCATCACCTTTCCATCGCGCACAGAACTCAACACCTTGCTGGCGGCAGCCAACACAACGTTGTTTCCAATGGTCAGGTTGTCGGACACACCGACCTGACCCGCCATGACGACGAAGTTGCCCACGATCACCGACCCGGCAAGGCCAACGCAACCACACAGCAGATTATCTTCTCCGACGACACAGTTGTGTCCAATATGGACAAGGTTGTCGATCTTGGTCCGGTTGCCGATGGTTGTTGGCCGAATGGTTCCGTTGTCGATGACGGAATTGCTCCCCATTTCGACATCGTCCCCAATCACAACGGCCCCAAGGCTCGCGATACGTGCCCAAGGCTGGCCTGTTGCCTCACCCTGATCGCCCAGAGATTCCCTGACCGATTCCACGCCGCTCTTTTCCGGTGTCACAAAGGAAAACCCATCGCCGCCAACCCGCGCACCCGGATTGGCAATGAAATTGGCGCCGATCTTTACACCCGCCCCTATGGTAACCTGTTCACGCAAGTAAGCGTTTGGGCCAAGCGACGCGCGCCAACCAACAAAAGACAGCGGCCCGATGACCGATCCATTGTCAATCTCGGCCTCGGGTCCAATGACCGCACCCGCACCAATAGTGACATCCGCGCCGACGCGCGCAGTGGGGTCAACAACGGCGCTTGGATGGATGCCGGTGCCAAAGCCTTGCCCCGGATCAGCCATTGTTGTCAGGCGCGACATGGCAAAGCGGGGGCGCTGCGGCAGGATCGCGGACGTCAGTCCTAACGTTTCCCAATCGGCGCCGTCCCACAGCAAGGCGGCTTTCGCTGCACCTGCAGCGATGCTGCCTGCATATTTGGCGTTGCTGGCAAGGGCCAAATCCTCTGGCCCTGCCTGAGCGGGCTCTGACAGGCCCGTCACCACCAAGCTGGTATCACCAACCGCCTCCGCCTCCAGTGCATCGGCAATCTCGGCAATGGTGTAACGCATGGCGGTCCCCTTTGGCTGCAGCCTCAGGGGCAGGATTTACCCCTGAACCGCGCGCAGGGCCACCCCTGCATTCGCAAGCGCATTCCAGATCTTGGCGTCACGGCCATAGATGTCGCGGCGGTACTGGGTGTGGCCTTTGGGAGTGGTAAAGGCAGTGCGGTAAATCAGGTGCACCGGCACCGGCGCCTTGAGGTCCACACGCGTTTCACGACCCGTCGCCAGAACAAACTGGAAGTACTTTTCCGGCTGCGCTTCCTGCTTGGCCAGCAAAGCGTAGGCAAAGTCGAAAGGATCAGCCAGACGCACACAGCCATGGCTATAGGCACGCACTTCGCGGCCAAATAGGTTCTTGGCCGGTGTGTCATGCAGATAGATGTTGTGCACATTCGGGAACATGAACTTCACAAGACCCAGCGCATTGCCCTTACTGGGCGGCTGACGCATGGCGAATGGGAAAGTCTTGGCCGTGTACTGAGAGAAGTTGACCGCACCGCGATTGACCTTTCGGCCTCGGCTATCCGTGATCTCGATATGGCGCACGGCATTGGGGTTGCGCTTGAGCGCTGGCAGGTATTCCTTCGTCACGATCGAACGCGGTACGTACCAGCTGGGGTTAATGACCATGAACTCCATCACGTCCGAGAATTCTGGCGTGGGACGATCATCTTTGTTGGCACCAACGACCGAGCGGGTTTCGAATGTGACCTTGCCCCCATCGATAATCTTGGCGGTGAAGTCTGGGATGTTGACTAGGATATGACGTTTGCCGCGCTCCTGATTGACCCAACGCTCACGCTCCATCGCGACGATGATGGATTGCAGGCGCTGCTGCACTGATGTGTTCAGCTCTGTCATGGTGCCCTGACCGGCCACGCCGTCAGCCACCAGACCATGCGCCAACTGGAATTGCTGCACAGCCGATTGGATGCTCGCATCATAGGTCTGCGTGTTGGTACGCTTCAAAAAGCCCATGGCAATCAGACGATTGCGCATGATCGCGACAGCATCGCCCGTCTGACCTGGCTTCAGAGAGCTCACGGGCACCTTCTGCCCCCAGCCGCCCTTGGCCAGCAGCCGCTCCATGCGCAGCTTCTCTTTCATCAGGGCGTTGTACTCCATCGTCTTCGGCGCCAGCGCCTTGAAGAACCCGGATGGTGAGGATTTGGAGAAGTTCACCAGATACGATGTGCGATCCCGATACGGTACCTGCCGCACGATGGCGCGATCCACGCGCGACGGAACCAGCACACCCGTCTGCAGGTCACGCGCATATTGCAGGAAGGTGCGGCTCATTTCGACTTCGATCAGACCGCGATCACGCTGTGTCTTGGCGGCCTTCATCTTGGCCTGAAGGCCTGCCGCATCATAACGCGCAGCGGGCAGACCGTGATTGTCCGCATTGGACAACGCCTTGAACAATGCTGCGCGACGCTGGCGCTCGCGACCAGTCCGTCCAGTCCACAAGCTGCCGTAGGCGTTGGCCTTGTAGAATTCGGCAATGTCCGCGTCCCGCGCTGCTGCCTCGGCCACGGCCTGCTTGAATGCCGTCACCTCAGCCGAAGCTGTTTGCGGTACGACAGTCAGAAACGCAGCCGCCGTCACGGCCAGCGCCATCATCCAAATTCGAGAAAAAATCACCGTCACATTGCACCCATTATTCTTGTACGCCAATTGATTGAGGTTATCCCAAAGCGGCGCGCGCCCTGTCTATTCACATTGCTGGTAGGGCAGCAAGAAGCACTTGCATGATGCGCGCCTGCATCGCTCTGGGGCGCTTGCGCCACAATCGTCAGGGTTTGCGCAAAAATCTGCCCAAATGACTTGCGACCCCTATTGGACCGGATTCAGCACTTGGTAAACGAATCAAGCTATGCCATACAAATGTTGCATCTGGGGATGAGATAGCAAACTCCGTGTAACATCACGGACAGGCAGGCGTACGGGACGCGCAGTGAAATGACAAAGAACACCTCTACGGGCATGACTCGCCGAGCAATACTTGGCGCATTCGCGGCAACGACGATCACCGCAGCACCGACTTTCTCAAACGCAGCAGGATTTCTTCGCGGCGCGGGCGATATTCGCCGCCTTCGGATGTATTCCGGTCGCACCGGTGAACGGATCGACATGATCTATTGGATCGAAGGTCACTACATCAAAGACGCGGTCAAAGAAGTGAACTACTTCATGCGTGACTGGCGTACGGATGACGTTAAATCCATGGATTTGCGCAATGTTGACATTATGGCAGCCGCACACAACCTGCTCAATGTCGACGAACCCTACATGCTGCTCTCGGGCTACCGCAGCCCCAAAACAAACGCCATGCTGCGCTCGCGCAGCCGGGGCGTGGCCAAGAACTCGCTGCATATGAAAGGTCAGGCTGCCGACCTGCGCTTATCGACCCGGTCGGTGAGCCAAATGGCGCGTGCTGCGCAGGCCTGCCGCGGTGGCGGCGTCGGCAAATACTCCGGCTCGAACTTCGTGCACATGGACTGCGGCGTTGTCCGCTCCTGGGGCGGATAGGTCCACACCTGCTTAGTCTGATTTGAGGCGCCATTGGCGCCTTTTTTCGTTTAAGGGGGTGACGTTTTTCCCTCGAGATACTCCAAACGGCGGCGTCGGCAAAAATCTGGTCAATCCCTGCGCTCAAACGCGGCAACAATGCGCGATCTTCTGCCAGATCAGACATGAAACTGTGACATGGCGGCATTACGCGCCTAACGTGAACCACAGAACACATTCCGGGGGATCCACATGACACATCTCATTTCACGCCGCACATTCCTGGCCACCACGGCCACCTTCGCCGCCATGCACCCGTTCTCCCTGCACGCCAGCACCAATCAGGCACACCTGCGCATCATGGAAACGACCGACCTGCACGTGCATGTCTTTCCCTATGACTACTATGCGGACAAACCCCGCGACACTGTGGGCCTGTCCCGCACCGCCTCCATCATCGAAAGCATCCGGGCCGAGGCCACGAACTCGATGCTCATCGACAACGGCGACTTCCTACAGGGCAACCCGATGGGCGACTACATCGCCTACGAACGGGGCATGAAGGAAGGCGACAGCCACCCGATCATCACCGCCATGAACACAGTGGGCTTTGACGCAGCAACGCTCGGCAACCACGAATTCAACTACGGCCTCGACTTCCTAATGAAGTCCCTTGCAGGCGCCGATTTCCCCGTGGTCTGCGCAAACGTGTCTAAAGAACAAGGCGCGGATGCCGCGGCCGATACAACGCTGGTGCCACCCTTCGTGATCCTCGACCAAACGGTGACGGATGGCGCCGGCGAAACCCACCCGATCAAGGTCGGCCTGATCGGTTTTGTCCCACCCCAGATCATGAACTGGGACCGCCGCCATCTCGAAGGGAACGTTCAGGCCCGCGACATTGTTGAGACGGCCAAAACGCTCGTGCCACTGATGAAGGAACAAGGCGCCGACATCATCATCGCGCTCAGCCACTCCGGCATTGGCACAGCCGACCACTCCGATGGCATGGAAAACGCCTCGGTCCCCCTTGCTGCCGTGGAAGGCATCGACGCCATCCTGACGGGCCACCACCACCAGGTCTTCCCCTCCTCCACCTATGCCGACTTGCCCGCCGTTGATGTGGCGAACGGCACGATCCACGGCAAACCGGCGGCCATGGGTGGCTTCTGGGGCTCGCACCTGGGCGTCATCGACCTGATGCTGGAACGCGATGGCGCAAGCTGGCGCATCACCGGCCATGGCTCCGAAGCACGGCCCATCTCCAAACGCAACGAAGACCGCTCTGTCACGGCACTCGTGGAAGACCACCAACCCGTCCTCGACAACGTGCAAGCCGACCATGACGCCACACTGGCCTATGTCCGACGCGCTGTAGGAAAGACCGACGCACCGCTGCACAGCTATTTCGCACTTGTGGCCGACGACCCATCCGTCCAGATCGTGTCGATTGCACAAAGTTGGTATATCGCGCAGATGATGCAAGGTACCGAATATGAAGGGCTGCCGATCCTCTCTGCCGCCGCTCCTTTCAAGGCAGGTGGACGTGGTGGCCCCGAATACTTCACCGACGTTCCAAAGGGCGATGTCGCGATCAAGAATGTCTCGGACCTCTATCTCTACCCCAACACGGCGCGTGCGGTCCTGGTCACAGGCGCCGAGGTAAAGGATTGGCTGGAACGCTCCGCCGGCATGTTCAATCAAGTAGAACCGGGCAGCACCGACGCGCCGCTGCTGAACCCCGACTTCCCCAGCTACAATTTCGACGTGATGGATGGCGTGACCTACCAGATCGACCTCAGCCAACCTTCGAAATTCGACCCCAAGGGCGAGTTGATCAATGCAGATGCCAACCGTATCGTTGACCTGAAGTTCAATGGCGAACCCATTGATCCTGAAAAACAGTTCATCATCGCGACCAACAACTACCGCGCAGGCGGCGGCGGCAACTTCCCCGGCGCGAAGGGTGACACGGTCGTGTTTGAAGCCCCCGACACGAACCGCGACGTGATTGTGCGCTACATCGTGGAACAAGGCACAATCAGCCCCCGCGCTGACGCCAACTGGTCCTTTGCACCGCTCGACGGCACCTCGGTCCTGTTTGAAACGGGTCCCAAGGCCAAGGACTACATCGATGATGTCAAAGGGGTTACAATCGAACCTGCGGGCGATGGTCCGGACGGCTTCGCGCAGTTCCGCATCTCGCTGTAACGCAGGCCAAGGCGCAGGACACCTGCGCCTTAAGATTTCCAATTGCAGGGCGCGGATGGCACCGCTATACCGCGCCCCAGTGGACCATTAGCTCAGCTGGATAGAGCGCTGCCCTCCGAAGGCAGAGGCCAGAGGTTCGAATCCTCTATGGTCCGCCACCATCCAAACAGATTTGCCAATTTCCGATAGATCACTTCGGCGCAGGTTCGACCCAAGGTCCGCACCTACTTCAACGTCCACAATTCTGTCTCAGGATAGAACTGCGACCAAGCAAACCAAAACGCCTCGTGGCTGCCCAGATCCGCCCCCTCCGCATCCACCGCTCTTATGCCGCCAGCATCCAGCTTCAGACGGACATTTTCGAACGCAATGTCCTCCCCTTGCGACAGGGCGACAAACGCAGTGCTGCGTTGGAAAGCAATGGGCGTTCCCGATGCGGTGACAACGCCAATGACGTCTTCATGCACAGGCAGCCTCGGATCTACATCTCCAATCGGAAAGATCGGGCCATTTGCATCCCGGCCATTGCGAAAATCGGGGTCACGACCCAGAGCATATCGTTCCAATAACACCGTCGTTTCGGGATGCTGTTCTTTCCACGTGCCCCAATCGGTGGTCACAACGGTCGCCTGCTTCAACTTGACGTTCTTTTCGGCCAGCGGACCTGTCACAGCATGTCCCAGAAACGTGTCGAAGACCGAGAACGTTTCGATGTCGTACATCACCTTGTTCGACCGGCTGAGCAGGCCCGATGTACGCAAAATCGGACGTTTGACACCGGCAGGCACGTCATCGGTGAAATAGGCCTGCGCGGCACCACACAACGTGCAATATGGAATACCCAGATCTCGACCGCCGAGCGTGTCATTGACCATCTCGCGCACTTCCATGATCTGGCGGGGGTACGCACGGTATTCGCCGTTCACCTCGATACCAAAAACGATGTCATCATCGTCGAGCCATGCCGCTTCCTTGGCTGTGCTCACTTCGGGGTTGTCGGCGGCTGGGATGCAATTGCAGCCCGTGTCAGTGGTGTCGTACGCCCGATCGTCAATCAGAACACCGCCCCAGGACACCAGCCTCCAGTCGATATCGCCCCCGACAAAGATGTTGTCCCAACCGGGCACAATGCCGGTATAAATGGCACGCTTGAGCCGAAGATAGTCCGGCGGTGCGGGAATATCCCACGCGATCAAATGATCTGTGACAGTGCCCCAATTGTTGGCACCGTCAAATCTCTTGCCCAGCAAGTCAGACGCGGCAGAGGACAGCGTGTCGTGCAACCGTTCCGAGGCTGCAAAGCGCATCATATCGCTGATCAACCACGCAAGCCGTGGGTCCTTGGACTTGGCAATTTCCGAAAGGGCCAGTGTCTGGTTCTCATCCCAGGTTGATAAGGCGACACTGTCGACAAACGCCACACTTACTGCGAACTGCATCGCCGATGACAACTCACCACTTGGCACGGCTGGTGGGTTCCCGAATTCTTCGATCACATAATCAGGATACTCGGTTGTTGTCTGCGCCAGCACCTCACCGGGCATGGTCTGGGATAACAGCAGCGATGCCACCAAAGCAAAACTGCGCGAAAGGGTGAGCATTCTGTTTGCCATAAGCAGACCTCTTGAGATTCTAAGCAGCCCCGAACGCACCTGTGGTTGTGGGAAAAGGCCAGCGCGCCCTGCCACTTTCGTCACGCGATCAACCGGCATTCGGGTGTGTATGTGCACAACTGTGCATCGGATTGCCCAAGCCACCCAATCACGATTGCATCAGTCTTAGTGAACAGCCGGAGGAATTCGCGCGACATTGATTTGCCGTGATGACCGTCGGCGGCGGTTGAATTCTGGCCAGATAAAACTGCCTCAACCGATACGGTTACACCACGAACCACATCAGCGGCACTGCGATATCAACAAGTTAAGACGGTCTATTGCGAAACCGCCCGCCGTCGGGCAACAGCGTGCCTTAACGCTGGTTGACATCCACAAAATGCAGCGTGCGCCACGCAATCCCTTGAGATCGTGCAGCAATCACAAACCATTGAATATTTGGACAAACCTCACCACGCCTTGTCCTCGCGGGGACAGATCACGCAAACAGGTCGTGCGCCAGCTCCAACGCGTCCACCAGCACGTCCACCTCTTCCTTGGTGTTGTACATGCCAAAGGACGCGCGGCAGGTGGCATTGAGCCCCATATGCTCCATCAGCGGACCCACGCAATGCTGACCAGCCCGCACCGCCACGCCCTTCTTGTCCAGGATGGTCGAGATGTCATGTGCGTGCCCTGCACCGTCCAAAGTGAACGAGAAAATGGCGCCCTTGTCCGGGGTCGTGCCCTGCACCTGCAGCCAGTTGAGCCCACCCAATTTCTCCACCGTGTAGTCGCGCAACGAATCCTCGTGCGCCGCGATGGCCTCCATCCCGTGACCCATCATATAGTCCAGCGCGACGCCCAACCCGATCATCTGCACGATGCCTGGTGTGCCCGCCTCGAACTTGTGGGGCGGATCGTTGTAGATGACACCGTCCTTGAACACTTCCTTGATCATGTCGCCGCCGCCGATGAACGGGTGCATCTCGGCCATGCGTTCGGCCTTACAATAGATGGCTCCCGATCCCGAGGGCCCATAGAGTTTGTGGCCCGTGATGGCGTAGAAGTCCGCGCCCAGATCCTGCACGTCAACCGGCATGTGAACCGCAGCCTGTGACCCGTCGACAAGGACTGGCACGCCCTTGGCATGTGCACCTTCGCAGATGGCTTTCACATCCACCTTGGTGCCCAGAACGTTGGACATGTGAGTGACGGCCACCAGTTTCGTCTTGGGCCCAATCGCATCGATGACCTTCTGTGGATCAAGCGCTCCGGTGGCATCCACATCCACCCATTTCAGAACAACACCCTGCCGTTCTCGTAGGTAGTGCCAAGGTACGATGTTTGCGTGGTGCTCCATGACGGACAGGATAATCTCGTCGCCCGCCTCCATCCGTGACATGGCCCAGCCGTAGGCCACCATGTTGATGCCCTCGGTCGTGCCGGAGTTCATCACGATCTCATCCTCGGACCCTGCATTCAGGAAGCGGGCCAGCTTGCCACGGACGCTTTCGTAATTGTCGGTTGCAAGATTAGAAAGAAAGTGCAAGCCTCTGTGAACATTTGCATATTCCTCGGAGTATGCCTTGGAAATGGCGTCGATGACGACCTGCGGCTTCTGGGCGGATGCACCATTGTCCAGATAGACCAGCGGCTTGCCATTAACCTCGCGGCTGAGAATAGGAAAATCCGCCCGGATGGCGTTCACATCATACATTCGCAAGTCCTCCTGCCGTCACGCCGGTCAACGTCACAAGCATCATCATTCCAATAAACAGGCCCGCTAACACGATGATCAGCAGGCCAAAAGCACGAAAAAGCGAGTCAAAGCGCAAGGCCGCGCTGACAAAGTGCAACAACAGCCAAAAAGCCACGATGGCGACAACCAAAGCCACAAGCCCGGCAATACCTGGCACGATAAAGCTCAGCACAAGCACAACCGCTTGGGCCGCTGCACGTAATGCCTGCAACCAGGTCAGCAGGGCCAGCATGTCTGTGAATTCTCCATGCCCGCCAAGGGCGCGCCCCGCCCAGACCAGCCCGTGCACCATCACCAGAAGCCCGCCCGCGATCATCGCAAAAAGCGCAAAGGGCCGTTCAAGCAAGGCCAGAAGCGGGATCGCCGCCTGCGCGGCAGGATCAATGGAACCCGGGGCCAGCACTACGGGCGCAGAGGCCAGAATGGCATTGACCGCAGCGACGGCAAACAGCGCAAAATAGAGGGTCTGCCGATCCAGATGCCATCCGATGATCCGCTGCGCCACCTCTTTGGGGTCCCGCAGCGTCTCGACCGCCAGATCTGCGACAGCGTTCACGCTGCCCGCTCCTGTGCGATGGAGCCACCGATCCAGAACCACATGAAGACCATGAACCAGATCAGGCCCACGGTCTGAAGCTGGATGCCCGGGCCAACGAAGCCCGCGATCAGACCATGCAGCAAAATCAGGGGGGAGGACGCAAGCAGCGCCCAAAACAGTGCCAACCGCGCGCCATAGGACGTGCCCTGCCCGCGCAAAATGCGCCCGACACCGCGTGCTGCAAAGGCAATCACGTAGAACAAGAGCGGCGCCACGAAAATCCACGCCATGAGAGAGGCCCCCATCAGCATGTTAAGATCCTGACCGGTCAAATGCGCCTCGCGCGCCAATCGCGGCAATTGCGCGATGAAGACCAGGGCGCAAGACGCCATGAGATAGGCCAGCGCACGATCTTCGCGCTGGCCAAGCTCAAGCAAACGCCTCACGACGCGCCCCGGACCACGATACGTGGCCGTAATGTTCCCTGTGATGGCCATTTTAGCCTCGGTGACGCTCCAGCCAGCCTTGCAGGCGTTCGACCAATGCGTCGCGCAAAACTTCGTCTTCGATCTCTTCCACGGCCTCGGCGAGGAAGGCCAACGTCAGCAGATCAGTCGCAATCTCGGCCGGGACGCCACGTGAGCGTAGGTAGAACACCGCCTCTTCGTCGATTGCACCGGACGTGGACCCGTGGGAACACGCCACATCGTCGGCATAGATTTCCAACTCAGGCTTGGCGAGGAACTGGCTGTCATCATCCAGCAAAAGCGACTGGCTGATCTGGTAACCATCTGTTTTCTGGGCACCTTCCTTGACAAGAATCTTGCCTTGAAACACACCTACCGCTCCGTTGCGCAGCACCTTCTTGAACACCTGGCGGCTTTCGCAGCGCAGCGCGTCATGGGTGACAAAAACGGTATCGTCGTGGTGGAAATCGCCATCGCCCACGCAGGCCCCGGCAACATGCGCGACCGCATCGTCGCCGGTGATGTCGATCACGCACTCGTTGCGGGTCAGACGACCATTCACGGTCAACGTGAACGACTTGAACACGGATTCAGCGCCCAGACGCGCAAAGATATGCGTCGCCGCGCGGCGTTCATGGTCGCGCCCCTGGGCACGCACATGGTGGAAGGTCGCGCCATCGGCCACATCCACTTCCATCGCCTTATTGAACCGCGCCGCCGCTGGGCCGGTTTCAAGCAATGTTAGCTCGGCCCCGGCATCAAGCTTGACAACGTGGTGCAGGATAGCATCCGATGTTTCGTTTTCATGCAAGTAGATGAAGTTGATCGGCTTTTCAGCTTTGTCCGTGACATGGATCAGCACACCATCAGTGGCGTATGCCGTGTTCAACGCAGCCAGAGGCCGGGGCACGTAGTGGCCGTTCCCCTCGAGCGTTCCATAAAGGTCAGACGCCCAGTGAATGTCAGCACTTTCAGCCAGCCGGTCGATCCGTACACCGGACAGGGCCAGATCATCCGATTGTTCGGCATCAAAAACACCATCGACAAAAACGATCTTCAGCCTGTCGAGTTCACCAAACAGCGGCGCCTCTTCATTGTGAAACAAGGCGGCTGCCGGGGCTGTCGGTTGCACGAGGCTGTCTGGCCGCGTGAACTTCCAATATTCGTCGCGGCGTCCGGGCAGACCCATCTCACGGACACGAGCCAATGCCGCTTTGCGCGCGGCATCCGCCCAGCCGTTTTGCGGCATGGTGAGGGTGTCCAAACGTTCCTCGGTCGGGTTCGATTTTGGTGCGGGTTCAGCCATTACGCCACCTCAGCCAAAATGTCGGCATAGCCGTTGTTTTCAACTTCAAGCGCCAGCTCGGGCCCGCCGGTTTTCACGATTTTGCCATCCGCCATGATGTGCACAACATCTGGTTTGATGTGGTCCAGAAGACGCTGGTAGTGCGTGATGACAAGGAATCCGCGCCCTTCGTTGCGCAGCGCGTTCACACCTTCAGCAACTAGTTTCATCGCATCCACGTCGAGACCGGAATCGGTTTCGTCAAGGATACACATCTTGGGTTCCAGCATCGCCATCTGCAGGATTTCATTGCGCTTTTTCTCACCGCCGGAGAAGCCGACATTGACCGGGCGCTTGAGCATGTCCGCGTCGATTTTCAGAGCCTTGGCGCGCTCACGGATCACTTTGAGGAAGTCGGCGGCGCTGATTTCATCTTCGCCCCGAGCCTTGCGCTGTGCGTTTACGGCGGTGCGCAGGAAGGTCATGTTACCAACGCCGGGGATTTCAACCGGGTATTGGAAGGCCAGAAACAGGCCCACAGCGGCGCGTTCTTCCGGCTCCATGTCGAGCAGGTCTTCGCCGTCCAGCGTCGCCTCGCCATCTGTAACTTCATAGCCATCCCGGCCCGACAAGACATAGGACAAGGTGGACTTGCCCGAGCCGTTTGGCCCCATGATGGCGTGCACCTTGCCCGCCTCAACGGTCAGGTCGACACCTTTCAAAATCTGCTTGTCTTCTTCTTCAAGTTGAACATGCAAGTTTTTGATATTCAGCATTTTTCTTTTCCTCGTCTCGCGCCTGTCGCGCGCTATTGCAGAATGACGGCGGTGCCCGAGACACTGACCATCAACATTGAGTCCCCAACAACCTCGTAGTCGAGGTCTATTCCGATGACGGCGTTCGCGCCGAGCGCTGCCGCACGTTGTTCCAGTTCGGCCATTGCCATATCGCGTGCGTCTTGAAGTTTGGATTCATATGCACCGGCGCGACCGCCCACGATGTCCCTGACACCGGCAAAGAAATCGCGGACAATATTGGCGCCCATGATCGCCTCGCCCACGACAATGCCGCGGTAGTCGGTGACCTTTCGGCCTTCGACCGTGTTTGTTGTGGTCAGGATCATCGTGCGCCCTTCAGTCTTTTCCATGTGGCTGACCGCAGTCGCGGCACAGGCCATCACCGGCGCGTGCACATCGCAGGATCGTCACGAACCGCAGCGTCAACGCGCCCCAGCACAGGAACAGTACGAATCCCATCAGGATCTCGAACCGTTCGGCGTATTTGGCGATGAACCAGCCGTCTGCCACCATCTCGGCCACGATTTCATCGTGTGCGATGGACAGCATGAACACGATCAGGTGGCCAAGGATCAGCAAGGTCAGTTCGCGTGTTTCCGGCAAGAGCCGACCGGGGTGCCCGAAGCGAATTTGGAGACCGCTTGGCTTGCGTGGTGCATCAGGTGCCATTCATCTACCCCTTTTGCTCAGAGACGCATTGAGACGATGCGCGTTGTACCGCATCTTCCACAGCATCGCGGGCAAACAGCCTTTGAGTTCCCGTCGCCACTGCGACGGACAGCATCAAAAGCGCGAACCACACCCAGAAGGACGTCAAAGCACCGGGCGCAAGGGACGCTGCTGCGATCATCCCGCCGATCACAGCGATGATAAAAGCCAGCCCGCCCTGCTGCGTACCGTCGAGGTTCGAGACCACGTGGCGTTTGATCCTGGCGTCGGTCCGCTGTGTGTTTGGCAGGTCCTTCATCGGTCAGCCCCGGCAAAGAGAAAGAACGCCGCCCCGATTGCCCCGCCTGTCATCGCCCCGCCAATGGCAAGCGCCGCGGCGAAGTCAGGCAAGAACAGCACCCCTACGCCACCACCAAGTGCCGCACCCCCAAGGACGGACAAGGCCATGGTCGCAAAGGCGGACCGAGGTTCCTTCGGTTCAGACATGGATCAGCCCACCGACCCTTCGAGCGAGATGGCAACCAGTTGCTGCGCTTCCATGGCAAACTCCATCGGCAGCGCCTGCAGCACGTCCTTGCAGAAGCCGTTGACCACAAGGGCCACCGCCTCTTCCTCGTCCATGCCACGGCTGCGGCAGTAGAAGAGCTGGTCGTCATCCACCTTGGATGTCGTCGCCTCGTGTTCCACGCGGCTCGAGTTGTTCTTGACCTCGATATACGGAACCGTGTGGGCGCCGCATTTGTCACCAATCAACAGGCTGTCGCACTGGGTGTAGTTGCGGCTGTCCTTGGCTTTGGGGTGCATCGACACAAGACCACGATAGGTGTTCTGGGCCTTGCCCGC
>NZ_JBYNDP010000219.1:0-3770 GCF_059783535.1 Tateyamaria sp.
GCCTTGTGCAGTTGGCGATGCCGGGCACTGATGACAGCAGCGCTGTGTTGGTGGATCCGCTGGCTGACGGCCTGTCGCTTGGACCTCTTTACGAGCTGTTTCGCGACACGTCAGTCGTCAAGGTGTTCCACGCCGCCCGGCAAGATCTTGAGATTTTCTATGTCGATGCGCAGGTCTTTCCCGAACCACTGTTCGACACGCAGGTGGCCGCGATGGTCTGCGGCTTTGGAGAACAGGTCGGATACGAGACGCTGGTGCGCAAGATTGCCAAGCAGTCACTCGACAAAACCTCCCGTTTTACGGACTGGTCGCGGCGGCCTCTGACTGACGCGCAGAAGACATATGCGATTGCAGACGTCACGCACCTTCGGCAGATTTACGAATTCCTTGCCGGCAAGCTGGCGGAAAGTGGGCGCGCGCGCTGGGTGTCGGAAGAGTTGCAGACGCTGCTTAGCCCGGCCACCTACGTGATCAACCCTGAGGACGCCTGGAAACGGGTCAAGACACGCACGCATTCAGCACGGTTCCTTGCTGTGGTCAAGGAATTGGCGGCGTTTCGCGAAACGCACGCACAGAAACGCAACATCCCCCGCAACCGGGTGTTCAAGGACGATGCGCTGGTGGAACTGGCCAGCAACAAGCCGAAATCCTTCGAAGATTTGGGTCGCTCGCGGCTGCTGCTCCGCGAGGCACGCAAGGGCGACATCGCGGATGGCATCCTTGCCGCGGTCCAGCGCGGCTTGGACATGGATCCCGACACAATGCCGCGCCCGGACCGTTCACGCGAAAAGCTGCAGGTGAACCCGGCCTTGGCCGACTTGCTGCGCGTGCTGCTCAAGGCCAAGACGGAAAGTGCAGGGGTTGCGGCGAAGTTGATCGCCTCGGCCGCGGATTTGGATGCGCTGGCGGCAGGGGTGCGGGATGTTCCTGCGCTTCAAGGCTGGCGCTCAGAAGTGTTTGGCACGGATGCTCTGCGGCTTTGTGATGGGCGCGTGGCACTCACGGCCAAGGGGGCCGACGTTCAGATCATTCCACTGGACTGACGGACGCGCCTAATCAACGACGCGTTGTGGATTGTGCATTGCGCAGGCCCTCGACCCGGATCACGCGGATCTCTGACAGTTCCTGATCGGTCAGACGGCGGGCGGCCGTGACCGTGCGCACGCGCTGGCTGAGTGTGCGTGTCGGGCGGTCCGAATGGATGCCCCGCAGCTGATAAGTCAGCACACCATCTACGGGCACGTTTTCGTCGCTTTCAGTGGTCAAACGTACGTCATAGACACGGTCCTCGCCCGCGATGCCTGTGGCGCGCACGATAGCACCGCCGGGGACGGGTTCGATCACCAAACCTGTGACCTGGTCAATCGGTGTCCCGACATAGAGTTCTGTCTGATCCCGCAGACTGGAAAACAGGCCCGCT
Organism: Tateyamaria sp.; assembly: GCF_059783535.1. NCBI lineage: Bacteria > Pseudomonadati > Pseudomonadota > Alphaproteobacteria > Rhodobacterales > Roseobacteraceae > Tateyamaria > Tateyamaria sp. Next base: position 1,421 of record NZ_JBYNDP010000219.1, read on the forward strand.
CGCCGCGTTTCAGGGATCAGCGGGTTGGTCTCGGCCCTTGGATCGGGCTGAACTGGTCCAGACCGGCTGTTGCCAAACCAGTTGACCGGGTTCACCCGGCTATCACGAACGGCGGCGCAGGCCGATAGGGTCAACGTGGCAACCAGAAGGGCAGGTAGGATCAGGCGCATTGTCCGCTCGCATCTTTGCTTTTGGCACATGTGGTAGCGGATGCGGGCGCCGTTGAAAAGCATCCATTGCCGCTCTGGACCTTTGTGGCTGCTGCGCCTAGGTCACAAAGGCACAGGCATAAAGTGGGGACACCGGATGGCAACGGCCAGCTTTGAAGAGATCGTGGAAGATTTTGAGTTTCTCGAGGATTGGGAGGACCGCTATCGCTATGTGATCGAACAGGGCAAGGCGATGGAGCCACTGCCCGATGCGCTTAAAGTCCCAGCAACCAAGGTCGACGGCTGTGCCAGCCAGGTGTGGCTGCATCCGCAGATCGAAAACGGGGTATTCCGGTTTGACGGCGAAAGCGATGCAATGATCGTGAAGGGACTGATTGCGGTGCTGCGCAGGCTCTACAACGGTTTGCCGGTGGCCGAGGTGCGGGCGGTTGATGCGCGGGCAGAAATGGCGCGCCTTGGGTTGAACGACCACTTGTCGGCGCAACGGTCAAATGGGCTTCGGGCCATGATCGAGCGAATCCAGTTGGTGGCGGCCACTGCGTGATCCTGCGGTCGCCTGCTGGCGACGACATCTTTCAGGGGGCGCTGCCCGCACCGTCGTATTCTTAGTCAGAAGAAGATGCCGTCAAAGCCGCTTCAGCGCGGCTTGTAAATCGCCATACCCTGTGAAGCGACGCTCAAAGGTCAATCCCAGGGTTCGTGCCGCACTGCGTGCCTTTTCGGTCAGGCTTGGGTCATCAGTCTGGGCCTGGTAGACAAGTTTTTCGTAGTTGCCGAAATACATATCCCGCAGTTCGGGATGGCGGTCGAGGCCCATTGGTTTGATCACGAAGGCTTCGAATTGGCGAACAAGAAAGTCGGTCAGATAGAAGGTGGTGATTTCGCTTTCGCTTTGCTTCGCAAATCTCTCATTTCCCTCGAAAAAGCTATAGCAGTGGGGTCCTGCGATCATCTCGACGCCCATCTCTGCACAGGCGGCTTGCAACTGGCCGCCCGTGCCGCAATCTGCATAGACTACAAAGATGGTGTCATAGGTGTCGTGGTGCTTGGCGACTGCCTCACACACGGCCTCTGTGATCTTGTCGGGGAACAGGTGGTACTTGGCGGGCAGGCACGCCAGGTCCATGTGAACCCAGCCGTTTGTGTGTTTCAGGTCCAGAATTTCTCGGGCGAGTGCTCCGCAAGCAACCAGCAGGATACGTCCCGCACCGGTCGCCGGTAGCCCAGAGTCAGTCAATTGCGCGTCTGTCAGCGCCATTTGATCGAACACCCCATGCTCGCTGTCTGGTCTTTGGGTCCGTGTCCCGTCTCAGCCACCTGCCGCATGGCGTTCAGCAGCTCTGGAATGCGATTTGTTGCGTCTCCCATTCGCGCGTCATCCAGCCGTCCCCGGTATTGCAGTTGCCCATCCCGATTGAAGCCGAAGAAATCGGGTGTGCAGACAGCGCCATAGGCTTTTGCCACGGACTGATCCGCGTCGATGAGGTAGGGAAAGTCAAACCCGTGTTTTGCAGCGAAACCGGGCATTTTGTCCGGAGCGTCAGCGGGGTAAGCGGCACAATCATTCGCGTTGATCGCCACCACGCCGATGCCAAGTGTTTTCAAAGCCCTCGCATCCGCCGCGAGTCGGTCCGCAATGGCGATGACATAGGGGCAATGATTGCAGATGAACGCCACCAGCACGCCATTTTCGCCTACGTGGTCGGATAGGCTGTGCATGGTGCCATACGCGTCGGCGAGGCTGAACTGTGGCGCAGGCGCGCCAAAGTCGCAGATCGGTGTATCAAGCAGCATGTCGTCCTCCGGTTGGTCCGGGGCGACAGGACAGTCAGCCTGCCGCCAGTTGGTTGTGCTTGCGGGCCACGAATTCCTTGGCCGTTTCGACTGCCACGGCCGCGTCGCGGCAATAGGCATCAGCACCGATCGCCTTGCCGAACTCTTCATTCAGCGGCGCGCCACCGACCAGAACGATATAGTCATCGCGAATGCCCTGTTCGACCATCGTGTCGATCACGACTTTCATGTAGGGCATGGTTGTTGTCAGCAGTGCCGACATGCCCAGAATGTCCGGACCTTCCTGTTCGATCGCTTCCAAGTAGTTTTCGACCGGGTTGTTGATGCCCAGATCGACAACTTCGAAACCTGCGCCTTCCATCATCATCGACACAAGGTTCTTACCG
>NZ_JBYNDP010000001.1:0-1231 GCF_059783535.1 Tateyamaria sp.
AGCAAACCCAAACACGGTCGGAATGATAACCTTTTCCATCTCTACTCTCCTTTCCGGGCAGGCCGGGAGCACGTGAGTGGTGGCCTGCGGTGCAATCCGCGAGGGCGATCCCCGCGATGATGAAAAAGACGTGGGTGCGACAAGCTGACACAAAAATCCCCTGACCCATCACCTCTGATCACGGAGATGCGACAGCGGCGCGAGGTTCCGCGCGGTTTCAACCCTTGATCCCGACCCCATTCTGCCCCCTACTGCCGACATGATCCTGCGCATGTTTCTGATCCTGACCCTGCTGGCCTCATGTGGCCGTCCGCTAACGGACGCCGAGCGTGAATTTGCGGGCACTATTCACGGCAACCAGTTGAATACGGAGCGCGTGCGCCTGATTGACGGCGCACCGACCCGGGCGGTCACGTTCAAGCGCAAGGCCCGCCCCCGGACCACCTGCCGCGAACGCATCCTGCCGCCACCTACCACCGACGTCATCACGGCCAAGCCTGCCGCCGTCGCACTCTGGCAGAATGTTCTGTTCGATACGGACTGGTATCTGGACGATTATGTTCCTGCCTATCCAGAGGAGATTAACCTGATCGCGGCCATGCTGCTGGCACATGAACTGACCCATGTGTGGCAGTGGCAGAACAGGGAGGTGACAGGGTATTCCCCGCTGAAGGCCGCCCGGGAGCATCGGTTCAGCGACGATCCCTATCTTTTTGACGTTTCGGCAGAACGGCAGTTCCTCGACTTTGGTTTTGAACAGCAAGGCTCTATTGTCGAGGAATTCGTGTGCTGCCGTGCGCTGGACCCGCAAGGCCAGCGGACACAACGCCTGCATGCCCTGATTTCACAGGCGATGCCGGTATCCCCCCTTCCGCAATCCCGGCAGCATGATGTCCGCCTGCCATGGGATGGCGTGGAGGTGAATGGCATCTGTGCCTGACCCAAATCCGAAAGATGGAGGTGCCGGAATGGCCCAATATGCCGTGATCATGCTTTTGGCCGGTATCGGCATCCCGATCCTAGCGGCGCTAAATGCTGCCCTTGGCACGCGATTGGGCAGCCCTGCTGCGGCCGCAACGGTTCTGTTTGTCATCGCTTTCGGAACGGCGGCTATCGTGTTTTTGCTAACCGGGGCTCAGGGTATGTCCAAGCTATCCGCTGCACCGAAACATCTATTGCTCGCCGGTGTTCTGATCGCGTTCTATGTGCTGAGCATCACCTATATCGCCCC
>NZ_JBYNDP010000001.1:1331-116440 GCF_059783535.1 Tateyamaria sp.
TGCTCGCCGGTGTTCTGATCGCGTTCTATGTGCTGAGCATCACCTATATCGCCCCTCATTTTGGCGTCGGAAACGCTGTTTTCTTTGTCCTGCTGGGCCAGTTGATTTCAGCCGCCGCGATTGACCATTTCGGGCTCTTCGGCGCGCAGGCAACTTCTTTGGGGCTGGCACGCATGGGCGGCATCGCCCTTATGGCTGTGGGCGTCTGGTTGACCCAATTGGCCTGAGTTAGCCCGAGATACCGGCCAACTCTTGCGCTTGGGTCCATGCTGTCGGGTCTACGTCGACCGGGTCGGCCAGAACACGGTTCTGCCCGGGCATCCGACCAGCACTGTCTTCGGCAAGGAACGCTTCGAACTGTGCAAGGCGGTCCATGAATGCACCAGATGTGCTGGGGTCGATCAGGATGTAATACTGGCCGAGATCATGCGGCGGCCCTTCTGGCGCTTTCAGTGGCTTAACATCGCGGCTGAGCACGCCACCTGTCAGACCGGCAGTCAGCAACTCGGCCATCAGCCCAAAGCCCCATCCTTTGTACCCGCCTGTCGATACAAGCGACCCGGCCAGTGCGGCCTCTGGATCTGTCGTGGGGTTGCCGTCCGCATCAAGCGCCCATCCTTCGGGGATGGCTTCACCTGCGGCCTTGGCCATGGTGATTTTGCCCAAGGCAACCGTTGTGGTCGATTGATCGAACTGCATGGCAAGGCCGCCCTGCCCGTCCGGCACGGAAAAGGCAATTGGGTTTGTCCCGATCATGCGTTTCTTTCCCCCGGGCGGCGCCACGATTGGAGAGGCATTTGTCATGCCCAAGCCAATCAGACCAGCGCGGGCGATCTGTTCCGTGAAATACCCCAGTGCAGTGCAGGTATGGGCATGCCCGATGGCAAGGCTCGCAATGCCAAACTGGCGTGCCGCATCCAATGCTGGTGCCAATCCGTAGGCAAAAGCGGGTTGGGCAAACCCCATCAAAGCGTCCACGTTGATGGCCGCGGGACGCGGCGCGGTGACAACCGGCACGGCGTCACCTTTGACGCGCCCAGTGCGCAGTTGCTGACAATAGCTTTCCAAATAGTAGAGCCCACAGATCCGGTTCCCAGCCGCTTCGGCCTGTGCAACAGCGCGCGCCACCTCTGCCGCCGGAAAGGCCGCTGCGCCATGCGCCATCAGTGCCGCTTGCACAGTGCGCTCAATCTCTGCCGTGGATATCTCCGGCATCGTTCTTCTATCCCCCCACGGTCATTGCCGCGAGGCCAAGACAGAGCAAACCGGAACGCAGCCGTCAAGCAGCGGATTTCGCATCAGGTTCTGAAAACCTTTTTAAGGGACGTGGCCGAGCGGTCAGGTCATGGAAACAAGATCATGATGGAGCAGCCAAATGCCCTGCATCCAGCCGGACAGTGCGATCCATGCGTGCAGCCAAATCTAGGTTGTGCGTTGCGATCAGGGCAGACAGACCCGTATCCCGCACAAGCGCCATCAGTGCCTCAAAAACCTGATCCGATGTTGCAGGATCAAGGTTGCCGGTAGGCTCATCAGCCAACAGCAGGGCTGGCTCATTGGCGAGCGCGCGGCAAAACGCAACGCGCTGTTGCTCACCCCCTGACAATTCCGCCGGGCGATGGGTTGCACGGTCAGCCACCCCAACCTTGTCCAGCAGCGACAGCGCCCGTGCCTCTGCATCCGCCTTGGAAATGCCTGCGGCCAACTGGGGCAAGGTGATGTTTTCAAGGGCCGAGAATTCGGGCAGCAAGTGATGGAACTGGTAGATAAAGCCGACGTCAGCCCGACGGGCAAGCGTTCTGCGTCGATCCGATTGCCCGGTCATGTTCTGGCCGTTCAGCGTCACGGTGCCTGCATCGGGTGTGTCCAGCATGCCCGCGATGTGCAACAGGGTCGATTTCCCGGCCCCCGATGGTGCAACAAGGGCAACCACCTCCCCCCGCTTCAGATCAAGGTCCACGCCGCGCAGGACATCCACCTGCCCGGGTAGACCCGCGTTGTAGGTCTTGATGATGCCGCTCAGTGAAAGGACGTGATCACTCATAGCGCAACGCCTCGACCGGGTTCATGCGGGCGGCACGTCGCGCCGGGAACAGGGTGATCAGCCAGCTGAGCGTCAGACTCAGTGCGGCCGCTGCCAGTACGTCGCCCGCGGACAGGACGGCAGACGGGAAAATGAACCCGCGGCCTTCGAGATCGGTGACTCCGTTGCCCGTCAGCGCGTTCACCAGGCGGTAGACATGTTCGATATTGGCGGAAAAGAGCGCCCCCAGCACAATGCCCAAAATGGTGCCAACGGTGCCGACCCACGCGCCGCACAGGAAGAAGATGCGCAGGATCGATCCCTGGCTCAGCCCCATTGTGCGCAGGATGCCGATATCGCGCCCCTTGTTTTTGACCAGCATGATCAACCCCGACACGATGTTGAGTGCGGCGATCAGCACAACGATTGCAAGCACGATGAAGATCGCGTTGTTTTGCAGCTCAAGCGCACGCAGCATCCCGCCGAAACGGTCCTGCCAGGTCCAGCTGTAAGACCGGTCGCCCGCCACTTCGCGCAAGGCGTCCACCACCGGTGTCAGGTTTTCCGGGTTTGTAAGGCGCAGGTCGATCTGGTCCACAACGGCTTCGCGGTTGAAAAAGCTCTGCGCCTCGGCCAGCGGCAGGTAGACGCGTGACTGATCCATGAAGGGCTGGCCGGTGGAAAAGATATAAACCACCTCGTAGGCCGATATGCGGGGCGTGATGCCAAGTGCAGTGCGCGCGCCATCGGGCGAGATCAGTTTTACCCGGTCACCGATGCCGACACGCAGTTGCGCGGCAAGCTGCGATCCGACCGCAATGCCTTCGTCAAAGCGGTCAAGCGAGCCCTGTTGCCCCTCGGCATTTGCCACCAGCGGGTATTCGAAAAGGTCGGCGCGGCTGATCCCGTAGACATCTGCTGGCGCATTGCTGCCCCGGAAACTGCCCATGACTTGGGCACGGACCAGCGGCGCAGCATCGGTGACACCTGGCAGTGCCTCGATACCCGGCAGTATATCGTTGTAGTTGGGGATGGTGGTATCCGGGGGGCGCCCTTCCTCTTGCACGGCGACATAGCGCAGTTCGATATGGGCGTTTCCGCCCAGCATTGCGTCGACGAAATCCGCACGCAGACCGGCGCGCACCGCAAGGGTTGCCACAAGCGCGAAAACAGCCAGCGTGATGCCGATCAGGCTGATCCATGTCATGGTGCTGACCCCGCCTTCGGCCCGACGGGCGCGCAGGTAGCGCCAAGCAATCATCCACTCGAAAGGGGCAAAGGGGGCTGTGGGTTTGGCCATTTACGGCTCCTGCTCGGGTTGGGACGAGATGTGGCGGGGTCCGCCCCCAAGGTCAAGTCCCTCGCGCAGGTTGCCGCCGTCCAAAGGGCCATAGCAGGAGCTTGAGTACCGCCCAAACCGTCAGAAGACCGCCAAGCAAACCGGTGGCAGCAAAAATCCCCCCGGCCGCCGTCAAGGGCACCGCGGGTTCGAAACTGGACAGCGCGGCGACAGCCACTTCGGTATCTCTTGACCGGGCAACATAATACGTCCGCAGGAGCGGCCCGGCCCCGTTCAACGCGATCAAGTCCATTTGCATTTGATCATAGCGCGCAAACGTGCGGGTCATGTCCGCCCTTCGACGATCCAGAAAGGCCGTGCCGTGCATCTGCGCCAAGGCTGCGGTGCGCGTCAGCCCTTCGGCCTGTGCCGACGCATCGAAATCGGCGACCACTTCGGCCAGTGCATCAACGGCGCCCCCCAGACGTTGCCGATATTGCTGCGAGAACTCGGGCAATTGCGATGCAAGCGCACCACCCAGCACACCACCCGCCAGCACAAGGACACGCAGAATCATGGACGTTCACCATAGACTGCGGCACTGAGCGCCGCATCCAGCGCGCCCATAGCCTGCCCGTCAACGCATGCGTCATAGAAGGCGATCACGCTGAACTTGCCTTCCCAGACAACAGCAAAGCTGCCGATGTTCAGGCGCGCGGGAAAGCACAGGGCTCCGAAGTGCCAGAAATTGTAGCTGTCCCGAAAGGGGCGGAACACCATACCCATCCCGTAATAGGCGCCCCCGCCCAGATCGACATGTGGCAAGGCAAATGGATCCTCGGCAACACGGCTGCCCGGTCCGAAATGGGTCTGGAGGAATGTCAGATACCCCATTGGGTCGGACGCCAACCCACCCCACGGCTGGAACACGCCCGTCCGATCACCTGGCTGAATACCAGAAGGCAAATCCAACAGATCGCCACATGCCTCGAAATAGGACTGACCTGTGACCTGTTCGATCACCAGACCCAGCAGGGCGTAGTTTTCGTTGTTGTATTCGTAAACGCCGCGGGTCCCCGTCTGCTTTGGGCGGGCGTTGACTAGGTCCAGCACCTGCGCACTGAAATGGTCATGCGCGCCCACCGTCTGACCAAGCCAGCCCAGCATCGACAACTGGGTCACGTCCGGAGCGAGGCCGGACGTATGCGTGACCAGTTCCGCCACCGTCACATCCGGCGCAGGGTTCGCAAATTCCCGGAGCGAGGCCGACCAGTCAAGGCGACCTTCATCCACCAAGTGCAGGGTGCATATTGCCGTCACGGACTTGGAGACGCTGGCCAGATCGGCAGAGCGCACGGCCCCGCCGGCAGAGCCATTATAGGCAGCCACGTCCCAGCCCTTGTCAGCCTCGAACACACCGGAGGCCAGCATTCCAGACGTGTCTTGTACGGACAGCCAGCCTGCAAAGGCAGATTCAATTTCGCGGTGAATGGATGGCTGCGTTGCATCGTCGCTGCTGGCGAGCACAGGCCATGCCCCCAGCGTGACGCAGAATACGAACCTGAAAAGAGCCTGCATTTGCATCAGGTAATTACAACCCCGCGTAAATCTCCGCCACTTTCTTCACGGCCTCTACCGGTGGCAACTCTTCGCTTTCACCCGTTCGGCGGGACGTGAGTTCAACCACACCATTCTTGAGGCCGCGTGGTCCAACCGTGATCCGCCATGGCAGACCGATCAGGTCCATAGTAGCGAATTTACCCCCTGCCCGTTCGTTGCGATCGTCATAGAGCGGCTCAAGGCCCAGCGCCGTCAGGCTGGCATAGAGCGCGTCACAGGCGGCGTCCGCCTCGGCATCACCCTGTTTCAGGTTGACGATCCCGCAGTGGTAGGGTGTCACACCTTCCGGCCAGATGATGCCATTGTCATCATGGCTGGCTTCGATGATCGCACCCAACAAACGGCTGACCCCGATCCCGTGCGACCCCATGTGGACCGGCACCTGTTTGCCGTCCGGGCCTTGCACGACCGCGTTCATCGCCTCGGAATACTTGGTGCCGAAATAGAAGATTTGCCCAACCTCGATCCCGCGCGCCACGCGGCGGCGTTCTTCGGGGATTTCGTTGAACAGCGCCTCTTCGTGCGTTTCATCTGTGCGGGCGTATTTGGAAGTGAACTCTTCCATGATCGCGGCACATTGTTCGACATTGTCGTAGTCAATGTCCCGGTCGCCAAAGGTCAGATCAGTGACCGCGCTGTCGTAAAACACCTCACTCTCGCCTGTGTCGGCCAACACCAGGAATTCATGCGTGTCATCGCCGCCAATCGGGCCACTGTCTGCGCGCATTGGGATGGCTTGCAGGCCCATCCGTTCATAGGTGCGCAGGTAGCTGACTAGGTGACGGTTGTAGGCATGTAGCGCATCTTCTTTGGTCAGGTCGAAATTGTAGCCGTCTTTCATGAAGAATTCACGGCCCCGCATCACACCAAAGCGCGGCCGGATTTCATCCCGAAACTTCCACTGAATTTGGTAGAGCGTCAGCGGCAGATCTTTGTAGCTGCCCACATGGGCGCGGAAAATGTCCGTAATCAACTCTTCGGCCGTGGGCGTAAACAGCATGTCGCGGTCGTGGCGATCCTTGATGCGCAGCATCTCGGCGCCGTAGGCGTCATAGCGTCCGCTTTCCCGCCACAAATCCGCCGACTGGATCGTGGGCATCAACATCGGCATGTGACCGGCGCGCACCTGTTCTTCGTGCACGATATCCTCGAGCTTGCGTAGCACCTTGAAGCCCAGAGGTAGCCACGAATAGATGCCGGCGCTGGATTGCTTGATCATGCCCGCGCGCAGCATCAGGCGGTGGCTGATGATCTGCGCCTCGCTGGGATTTTCCTTTAGCACGGGCAGAAAATAACGGCTCAAACGCATATGCGCGCTCCCTCACAAGATTTCGCCCTGATTAGGACAAAGGCGGCGCACCCGCAACGGCTCCTTGGGCGTTTCCGTCAAGTCTACAGACAGCTTGGCAGTTCGTGGCCGGATTGAACAGCAACCATCAAGCCCCTTGAAGAAACACGCAAAACGCCGCATCTGTAGGCGCAACGCAAAAGTACGGAAAACACATGGCCCTGCCCGTCCGCGAACAGTTCAAGTATTGGGGGATCGCGGCGGCGATCTTCTTTCTGCTGCTCTATGCGCTGGGGGATCAGTTGCTGCCTTTCTTCCTCGGGGCAGCGATCGCATATTTTCTTGATCCGATTGCCGACTGGCTTGAAGCACATGGGTTCAGCCGGGCGATGGCAACTGCCATCATCACGATCAGCGCCATCATCGTGTTTGTTGTTTTGGCGTTGCTGGTTATTCCGACCCTGATCGAACAGGCCGTTCAGCTGTTCAATGCGGTTCCGCAACTGGCCCGTGACCTTGGCACGTTCCTGACCGAGCGCTTCCCAAGCCTGCTCGACGAAACGTCGACCGTGAGGCAAAGCATCGACTCGCTTGGGCAAACGATCTCGGAACGAGGGGGGCAATTGCTTGAAACCGCCCTGACCTCGGCAGCCAGCCTGATCAATGTCATCGTTCTGTTCGTCATTGCCCCGGTTGTTGCCGTTTATCTGCTGCTGGACTGGGATCGCATGATCGCTCGGGTAGATGAGCTTTTGCCACGCGATCACGCCCCGGTCATCCGCGAACTTGCCAGACAAATGGACAAGACACTCGCTGGATTTATCAGGGGCATGGGCACTGTTTGTCTGATCCTGGGTGCGTATTACGCGATTGCGCTAATGTTGATCGGTCTGCAATTCGGTTTGGTCGTGGGTTTTGTCGCGGGTCTGCTGACTTTCATTCCTTACGTCGGCGCCATCGTTGGTGGCTGTCTCGCGGTTGGGTTGGCCCTGTTCCAGTTCTGGGGCGAATGGTGGTGGATCGTGGCGGTGGCTGTGGTGTTCCAAATTGGTCAGCTGGCCGAGGGCAACTTTTTGACCCCCAAACTTGTCGGGAACAGCGTCGGCCTGCATCCGGTCTGGTTGATCCTAGCCCTTTCCGTCTTCGGCGCCCTTTTTGGCTTTGTCGGCATGCTGGTCGCTGTTCCGATGGCGGCAGCCTTGGGCGTCCTAGTCCGCTTCCTGATCGAACAGTATCGGAACAGCAGGCTGTATACCGGAGTTGCCGGGACTTCCGAACCAAAGGCCGAGGAATAGTCCAATGGCCCAACAGCTTGGGTTTGACCTTCCGGTGCGTGTCGCACTGGGGCGCGATGACTTTCTGGTCGCCCCCTCGAACGCTGTTGCCTTGTCGATGATTGATGCCTGGCGCAATTGGCCACTGAACAAGCTTATCCTGACGGGTCCGGAGGGTTCTGGCAAAACGCATCTTACACATGTCTGGGCGGCAGAGAGCGGCGCTCAAATTGTGCAAGCCACCACGTTGGATGATGCGACGGTCGACACTCTGTTCGACGGACCAGTCGCGGTCGAGGACGTCGATCAGATTGCACAGGACCTTGATCGGCAAATCGCCCTATTTCACCTGCACAACGCGTTACAGGCTGCGGGACATCCGCTGATGATGACAGGTGTGGCCGCTCCCAACCTGTGGCGTTTGTCACTACCTGACCTGCAAAGCCGAGTAGACGCTGCGGGGCATGCGGCCCTGGATGCGCCGGATGACAGCCTTCTTGGTGCCGTTTTGGCAAAGCTATTTTCGGATCGACAACTAACGCCACGGCCGGGCGTGATCCCCTATCTGGTCACGCATATGGAGCGCAGTTTTGCCGCAGCCCGCCAGATCGTTGCGGACCTTGATGCGGCCAGCCTTGCACAGAAAAAACCTATTACGCGGAACCTTGCCGCTGCCCGTCTGGACAATCAGGTGTGATCCGGCGGATAGTGTCATTCATCCTTTACACCCCGTCGACATAACCCGCGCATGACCAACGCCGATTTTCTCGGTTCAGATTTTCCTGAGCCGATTTCCCTGCCAGACCTTGATACCACCGGCCCCGGCCGTTTCTTCAACCGTGAACTCAGTTGGTTGGGCTTCAATTGGCGGGTGCTGGAAGAGGCCGAAAATCCGCGCGTCCCGCTGCTGGAACGGCTGCGCTTTGTGTCGATCAGCGCGGGCAACCTTGATGAGTTCTACACCGTACGTGTGGCCGGTCTGCGCGAGCTGGCCATCGCCGGCAACACGACGCCCGCTGCCGATGGATTAACACCGGCAGAACAGCTGGTGCTGATCAACGAAAACGCGCGCCAGTTGATCCTACGGCAAACCAAGGTTCTGGCTGGCCTCGAGGCCGAAATGGAAGAGCGCGGGATTTCGATACTGACGCGCGATGACCTGACCGCGGATGACACAGAATACCTGTCGGAAGTGTTTCTGAACCGGGTCTTTGCGGTCCTGTCTCCACTGGCAATTGATCCTGCACACCCGTTCCCATTCATCCCGAACACCGGACACGCCCTGGCCCTGCAACTGGAGCGCGCCAAGGACAAGCGTGCCTTGCAGGCGCTGCTGCCCATTCCCGGGCAAATTGACCGTTTTGTCGCTCTGCCAGGTTCAGGTCATCGGTTCCTGCCCTTGGAAGAACTGCTTGTGTTGAACATCCCCAGTCTGTTTCCGGGCTACAAGTTGAAGTCACACTTTGGGTTCCGTGTCCTGCGCGACAGCGATCTTGAAGTTGAGGAAGAAGCCGAAGACCTAGTGCGCGAGTTCGAGGTCGCGCTCAAGCGTCGTCGTCGCGGCGAAGTTGTTCGTCTGACCCATTCCGCAGGTGCGCCAAAGGCGCTCAAGGCCGTTATCATGGAAGAGTTGGGCGTCAGCGATGCAGAGGTGATCGAAGTCGAAGGCATGCTGGGCATGTCTGATCTTGGCGAGCTGGTCCTTGACGACAGACCCGATCTACTCTGGCCGTCCTTCACCCCACGCGTGCCCGAACGTGTCACCGATTTCGAAGGCGATATGCTGACAGCGATCCGGCAAAAGGACATGCTGCTGCATCACCCATACGAGACCTTCGACATGGTGGTGCGATTCCTGCAGCAGGCCGCGCGCGATCCCAATGTCGTCGCCATCAAACAGACCCTCTATCGCACATCCAAGAAATCCCCCATTGTCGAAGCGCTGTGCGAGGCCGCGGAAGACGGTAAATCCGTCACCGCGCTGGTCGAGTTGAAAGCCCGTTTCGACGAAGCGGCCAACATCCGTCAGTCACGCCGACTGGAACGCGCCGGCGCCCACGTCGTCTATGGTTTTCTCGACCTGAAAACCCATGCCAAGATCAGCACGGTCGTGCGCCGCGAAGGCAAGGAACTGGTCACCTACACTCATTACGGCACGGGCAATTACCACCCGATCACGGCTCGTATCTATACCGACCTGTCGCTGTTCACATGCGATGCGAAGCTGGGGCGTGATGCCACCAAGGTGTTCAACTATCTCAGCGGCTACGCCCCGCCACAGGGGCTGGACAACCTCGCCATTTCGCCAACGACCCTGAAACCACGTCTTCTGGAAATGATCGCCGCCGAGGCCGAATATGCCCGCGCAGGCAAACCCGCTGAAATCTGGGCCAAGATGAACTCACTGATCGATAGCGAGGTCATAGACGCACTCTATGCCGCCAGCCAAGCAGGCGTGAAAATCAGCTTGGTGATCCGGGGCATCTGCGGCCTGCGCCCCGGCATCAAAGGGTTCTCTGACAACATCAGGGTGAAATCCATAGTTGGTCGCTTCCTCGAACACAGCCGCATTGTCTGTTTTGGCAATAGTCACGGCCTGCCGTCGAAAAAGGCGCGTGTGTTCATCTCGTCTGCGGACTGGATGGGCCGCAACCTGAACCGCCGCGTCGAAACGCTTGTTGAAATCGAAAACAACACCGTCAAGGCACAGATCGTGAGCCAGATCATGGCAGCCAACCTCGCAGACGTGGCGCAAAGCTGGGTCATGGCACCGGACGGAACATTCACCCGCCCCGAATTGCCTGCGGGCACGTTCGCATTCAACTGCCACCGGTTCTTCATGGAAAACCCGTCGCTCTCCGGTCGGGGATCAGCAGGTGCTGCGGATGTCCCGAAACTGACCCACACCGAAGACTGAGACACCCCGAGGGTCGGCGGGTGGGCGCCTTTCGGCGCAAGCCGAAACAGAGCCACCCAACCGACCAGATCATTGACCCACGCCGCAGGCTGGTCCATCAACGGGCGTAAACAGGTGCCACGGGGGGTCCATGAACGTTTCTGTTTCGCCGGAATCGGGCGATGGTAGCCTCTTTGATCGCCCACTGTTCGATGACCCGTCTGCACGCGCCCTGTCGCGTGTCGGTGTGGTTGATGTGGGATCGAACTCGGTCCGGCTTGTTGTCTTTGACGGTGCAGCCCGCTCCCCCGCCTATTTCTACAATGAAAAGATCATGTGTGCGCTCGGAGCAGGGTTGTCTGACACCGGACACCTGAACCCCAGCGGACGAGTCCGGGCCCTGGATGCGCTCAAACGATTTCAACATCTTGCCGACGGTATGGGTCTATCCGAACTTTCCATCGTTGCGACAGCTGCGGTGCGGGACGCCGCCGATGGACCCGATTTCTGTGCAGATGTACTTAGGGAAACCGGGCTACACGTGCGTGTCATTGACGGACAAGAGGAAGCCCGCCTATCCGCACAAGGTGTGCTTCTGGGATGGCCGGGCTCCTACGGTCTTGTCTGCGATATCGGCGGTTCTTCCATGGAATTGGCAGAAATCTCGGACGGTATTGTGGGTAAGCGTGTCACCTCTGACCTCGGCCCTCTAAAACTGCAAACAGTCAAAGGCGGCAAGAAAGGGCGGCGCAATCATATCAAGGCAGTCGTCGAACGCCTGCAAGCCGAGATGGGTCCGCAACGCGACCGTCTCTTTCTGGTTGGCGGTTCATGGCGTGCAATCGCCCGGATTGATATGCACCGGCGCGGCTACTTATTGAACGTACTGCATGAATATCGGATGTCACCGCAATCCGTGCAACGCACCGTAAAATACATCAAAGAACATGAGGATCACGACGCTCTGCGGGGCGCATGTGGCATCTCTTCTACCCGGATGGCCCTCGTCCCCCTTGCCGCCGAGGTGTTGGCCCGCTTGGTCAAGACATTCCGTCCAAAGGATATTGCTGTCTCAAGCTACGGCATCCGCGAGGGGATGCTCTATGAACAGATGCCCCAACGCCTGCGCGACCGCGACCCTTTGATCGAGGCGTGCCGCTTTGCCGAAGCAAAGGACGCGCGCATACCGGGCTTCGGCAAGCTGCTCTACCAGTTCATCGAACCGATTTTCAAATCAGCCCCCTTGCCCCGGAAACGGCTGATCAAGGCTGCATGCCTTCTGCACGATGTCAGTTGGCGGGCGCATCCCGACTACCGGGCCGAAGTCTGTTTCGACAATGCCACTCGCGCCAATCTTGGCGGGCTCAAACACTCGGAACGCATCTTTCTCGGCCTCGCCCTCCTGCACCGTTACACCAACAAGCGGGAAGGCACACATTTCGAGGGCCTCTACGATCTGATCGACGAAAAGATGCAGCGTGACGCCGAGATTCTGGGTAAGGCCATGCGCTTCGGTGCCATGCTGTGGATGGAGAAAGATGCCGAACGGGGTGAATTCAGGTGGTTTCCCAAGAAACGGGAATTGGAGCTACGCCTGTCCGCTGACGCCATGCCCCTGTTTGGCGAGGTGGCCGAGGCACGGCTAAATTCTCTGGCTTTGTCACTAGATGCCACTGTCACAGTGAAAAAGAGACGGCAGTCCTAGATGTCGATCTGGCCCTCGGGATCAGGTTCGACTTCGAGTTCTTGAGGCGTTTTGCGACGAATAATAATGTCCCCGTTCTCCAATATCTCGGGCGGGTGATAGACGCTCCAATCCTCAACTTCTTCCAGAAGATCGCGCAAGGCGGGGCCCATCTGGGCCGTAAAATCGCGCAGGGCAGGACCAAAGTCTTCTGCCATGTCCTGTAGCCCATCCATGGCCGGCCCCATCTCGCGCATCAGCCCTTCCATCAGCATCTGCGCACCGCGTTCCATCAGCGAAAGACCACGCTCTTCTTCGGTTTCTTGCGCAGAAACGGACGTGGCCATCGTGACCAGACAAAAGACGACGATGATCTGTTTCATAGGCCTCATATGGGCATTATAGCACGATATCCAAGCTTACTGGAAAGTGGTCGGATGCTGTCACAAGGGCATCGCGCAGCGCCGGTTGTTTCCAGCATGCAGGATCGTCAAGCGGATGCCAGATGCGCCAAACCGGTTCGCGCCCCGCAAGATCGGGCGAAATCATGATGTAGTCGAGCAGAGCTTGCAGATATCGCTGTTCAGGTCTGATCCAGAAGCGAGCCGTTGTCGGCGTCGCCCCCAGACGACGCTGCAGGGCTTGCCTTGCATGGGGATCGAACAGCGCTGTCTTGCCTTCACCCAAGATGATCTCGACCGATGAGCGACCAAACAGGTGTTCGTATTCATCGAGGCCCGGACCATCGTTCAAATCACCCAGCAAAATCACTGGATGCCCATCCTCCAGCAATCCGTCCACCCGCGTGCGCAACCAGATCGCCTGCGCCAATTGCTTGCGGCGGTTCGATATCGAGATGCGCATAACCTCATCGCGATTATTCGCACCATGCGGGGCCTTGGACTTCAGGTGCGCACCGATCATCCGAAGCGATAGCCCCTGTGCCGTTTCAACCTCGAGCTCCAATGGAGGTTTTGAAAATACCACCTCGTCCTGCGTCGCATCGATATCCAGATCAATGCGGAAGCGCTCATCAAACCGAGGCGCATCCTGATGAATCAGCGGATCGTGAAGGACGGTCATCACATCAGGATCATAGAGCAGCGCAATCTCCTGCTGCGTGTCATTGGAAAAGCCGATGACCGCCTCGCGCGCACGTAGATCTGCGAAACGGGAAAAGGTTGTGAGCGCTTTGACCGTATCCCTGTTCCGGCTGTTGTCGGGCGCTTCAATGACCATGATGGCATCCGCATCAAGGGCGCGGAATACGGTGCGCAGCGCATCTGTTTGTTCCGCGCGTGTCACATCCCGGCGTGATGACCACTCACTATCGTTGAAAATCTGCCCGTCTTCATCAAATAGACTGTTCATCCACTCGATATTGTAGGTCGCAAAACGCATCAATCGCGGCTGCCCAGTATCTCTTCCCAAGCACGATTGATATCGATCATGCGCTTTTCGGCCAAGCGCACCGCTTCTTCGGGTACGCCACGTGCCATCATTGCGTCGGGATGGTTTTCGCGGACCAGCTTGCGCCATGCCTGACGAATGTCATCCAGTGCCCAATCGGGATCAACTCCAAGGACCGAGTAGGGATCAGGTGTCGCATCCGGCACAAATCGCGCCCGCAACGCGCGAAAATCGGCGTCCGAAATGGCAAAGATATGCGCCACCTCTTCCAGAAACGCATCTTCGTTCGGGTGATAAAACCCGTCAGCCATGGCAATGTGAAACAGGCCTTCGATCAAATCCGTTAGCGTTTCCGGCTGGCTTGAGAACATTGCATGAATGCGTGTGGCGTAGTCTTCGAACCCGGCGACGTCCTGCCGAGCGAGGTTGAACACCTTGGCCGCCCCCGCCTTGTCCTTGTCGGCAATATGAAACACCTCGCGGAACGCAGTAACCTCGTCGCGCGTCACCTGCCCGTCCGCCTTGGCCATCTTGGCACCCAGTGCAATCACTGCAATGGCAAAGGCCACGCTGCGTTCGGGCGGCGCGCGCAGTTTGTCGAAAACCTCGGCCAGACCTTCGCCTGCGGTCAGCGCTGCCAGCGCGTCTGATATTCGGGCCCACAGGGACATTCGTGGAGCCTATACCTTATCCTGCGGCTTGGCGCTGGCACTCTCGGTCGCACCCAGTTGCTTCTGCATAAGGATTAGATCCAGCCAACACCCGCCTTTGCGCCCAACCTCCGGCATTTTGGCGACAACGTCATACCCCATGGCAGCGTGGAACTTGATGGCAGCCGGGTTAGCGCTGCTTATCGCCGCCACCATGACGTGATGGCGAGCACTTTTTGCGCGGTTTTCCAATGCAGACAAAAGTGCGCGACCTTGCCCTTTGCCACGCGCACCTTGAGTCAGAAAGACAGTGTGTTCGACCGTCGCGGCATAACCCGGCCCGCCGCGAAATGCACCGTAGGTGGCAAACCCGCCCTGCTTCGGCAGCACCAGCACAACGCGGTCACGGATCATGGATTTGATCTCGGGCACAGTTTTCAGCGTTGTTGTGAACGTAATATGCGTGTGTGCGATCACATCATTCCAGATGTCTGTAATCCAGCTTGCATCGTCTGGTATCGCGTCCCGGATCACAGCGAACGGGGCCCATTCGGTGTGTCAAATGCGGCGTGCAGCGCAACCTCGCCAACCTCGACCGCGACGCGGTCATCCGTCAAATGGCGCGAAAGCAAGGCAGCCAATGCCTCGCCATCAGGATGCACCAGTGTGAAACGTCGCAGTCGAACACCAGTTGGGTTCAAGTTCGCGGCGGGATGTACGCCCTCAGGCCATTCGATCAGTGCGGGCCACAGATTGTCAAATGGCGTTGTGCCGTCCGCCGAAACGGCCATGCGCCACGACAGGGTATCGCGGCTGACTGCAACCGGCGCCCCTGCACCGTCCGGCATGTCAGCCAGTGCGGCATCCATATCCTCGACCGCACATGCCCAATTGGACAGGTCAGGATCACCCGCATACCGGTCCAAATCATACCAGCGTGGGCGCGTGGGCGCGGGCACTGTCGGGTTCGGCGCAATGGCCTCAAGGTACAGGCCATCTTCCAATCCCATCAGGGCGTTATGCGTCTGAAACACGGCATGTGCCCCACCGGGCTGCATGGCAATGCCCAGCGCATCTTCGACATGTGCGCGCGCCGCGTCCAGATCGGTTGATCCGACAACAAGATGGTCGAACAGCATGGCGGCCTCCTGCTCAAAGCTCTTGCGCAGAGCACATCGGATCACCACACGCGAAGTATTCTGCAACCTTGCCTATAGAACTGAAGAGGCTCCGTTGGTCAACGCACGCTACTGCCGGCGGTAAAACACGGGCTGCCAAAACAAAGGCAGCCCGCAGACATCAGGCTGCGGCTTCGTCACCGCGTAGGATGTTCAGAATGTGTTGAGCAGCATCCGGAATGTTGGTGCCGGGACCAAAGATCGCCTTGACCCCAGCATCGTACAAATACTGGTAGTCCTGCTGAGGGATCACCCCACCACAGATCACGATGATGTCTTCGGCTCCCGCGTCCTTCAGCGCTTGCACCAATTGCGGCGCCAGTGTTTTGTGCCCAGCCGCCTGCGAGGAAATGCCAACGACGTGCACGTCGTTGTCGACCGCATCCTGTGCCGCTTCAGCCGGGGTTTGGAATAGCGGGCCAACATCGACGTCAAAGCCGATGTCAGCAAAGGCTGTGGCAATCACCTTTGCACCACGATCATGCCCATCCTGCCCCATTTTGACGACCAGCATGCGCGGGCGACGCCCTTCTGCTTCGGCAAAATCCTCGACGGATTTCTGGATGGCGGCAAAACCTTCGTCGCCTTCGTAGGCCGCACCGTACACACCAGCGAGCGTTTTAACCTCTGCCCGGTGGCGTCCGAATTCCTTCTCCATTGCCATGCTGATCTCTCCCACCGTTGCCCGCGCCCGCGCCGCTTCGACCGCGGCCTCCAACAAATTGCCGTCCGACGCGGCCACTGCGCTCAGCGCTTCAAGGGCTGCTTGACACGCCGCTTCGTCCCGCTCGGCCCGGATGCGGGTCAAGCGCGCGATTTGGCTGTCCCTCACGGCGGCGTTGTCGATATCAAGGATGTCGATCTCGTCCTCTTTTTCGAGGCGGAACTTGTTGACGCCAACGATCACCTCGTCACCACGATCGATCATGGCTTGGCGCTTGGCAGCGGCCTCTTCGATCCGTAACTTGGGCATACCGGAGCCAACGGCCTTCGTCATGCCGCCCATCTCCTCAACCTCTTCGATCAGCTTCCAAGCCTCCTCGGCCAGATCATGGGTCAGCTTTTCGACATAGTAGGAGCCAGCCAAGGGGTCGACCACGTTGGTCACACCCGTTTCATTCTGCAGGATCAGTTGGGTGTTCCGAGCGATCCGTGACGAGAATTGCGTAGGCAAGGCAATGGCTTCGTCAAAGCTATTGGTGTGCAGTGATTGCGTGCCACCTAACACGGCGCTCATCGCCTCGAACGCGGTACGCACCACGTTGTTGTAGGGGTCCTGTTCCTGCAGGCTGACGCCGCTGGTTTGGCAGTGGGTACGCAGCATGGATGACTTGGGGTTCTTCGGCTCAAACTCGGACATGATGCGGTGCCACAGCAGACGCGCAGCGCGCAGCTTGGCAGCTTCCATGAAAAAGTTCATGCCGATAGCAAAAAAGAATGACAGGCGGCCTGCAAACTTGTCCACGTCCATGCCGCGTGCGATGGCCGCCCGCACATATTCGCGTCCGTCGGCGAGGGTAAAGGCCAACTCCTGCACCAGGTTCGCGCCAGCCTCCTGCATGTGATAGCCCGAGATGCTGATTGAGTTGAACTTGGGCATCTCGTTCGAGGTGTACTCGATGATATCCGCGATGATCCGCATGCTGGGCTCAGGCGGATAGATGTAGGTGTTGCGCACCATGAACTCTTTGAGAATGTCGTTCTGAATAGTGCCAGACAGGGCCGATCGATCCACGCCCTGCTCTTCACCCGCAACGATAAAGTTGGCGAGGATCGGGATCACCGCGCCGTTCATGGTCATCGACACTGATACTTTGTCGAGCGGGATACCATCGAACAGGATTTTCATGTCCTCGACACTGTCGATGGCGACGCCAGCCTTGCCCACGTCACCAACAACACGCTCGTGATCGCTGTCATAGCCACGGTGCGTCGCCAGATCGAAGGCCACCGACACCCCCTGCTGCCCCGCATCCAGTGCGCGGCGATAGAAGGCATTGGACTCCTCGGCTGTGGAAAAGCCCGCGTATTGCCGAATGGTCCACGGGCGACCCGCATACATCGTGGCCTTCACCCCACGGGTGAAAGGAGCCTGCCCCGGAATGGTGCCCAAATGGTCGACACCTTCCAGGTCCTCTTGGGTATAGATCGGGGCGACATTGATGCCTTCCAACGTTTCCCACGTCAGATCATCGACCGGACGGCCGCGCAGCTCGCCCTCAGCCAGGTTCTGCCATTCGTCTTTCTTGGTCGTCATGTCCTTGTCCTCTTGTCAGCGGACCATGCGGCAGGGTTTGCCCTGCTCCTCTGTGGCCCAAATCCTCTGTCAGTGTTGCTAGCCCGTCAGCACCGGCGGTGAGCCAGTGGATGTCATCCATGTAAGCCTCGCGCAGTGCGGCAGCGGCGGCGGGATCAAACGGTGCCCATCGGGATGACAACCCGCCGATTAAATCCGGGCTGTCGCCACGGTCCGCAAGTATGCTGCGCAGCTCCGATGCAGTTGGGGAGCGGTTCAACCATGTCTCAGCCGCGTTGCGGGGACCATAGAGGCCAGTTGCCGCGCGGAACATAGCATCTGGCCGGCCCGCCGTACGTTCAAACGGTACGACAACAATTTTTGCGCCCGGTACTGCGCAGGCAACATCGGCAATCACATCACGCCATGTGCGCCGACCAAACGCCACGCGAACCAATTGATCTGGTGCAAGCACCGAGTGACCCCGAGCAATGCAGTAGGACGCCGCCGAACTCCAATAGTGGTTCAGTGCGCGTACGGACAAAACGACTGTGTCTATCCGTCCGTCAAATGCAGCAGCATAGCGGGACATGCGCTCACCGACATCGTCATACAACGACCGCGCGCGGATATTGCGGCGCATCATGCCAAGCATATTTTCATCTGAAACGATAAGGGTCTTGATCCCGTTTTGCTCGGCCTTGTTCATCTGCAGCGCGACGCGCCCGCGTGCCCTGCGCGCCAAACGAGGTCCGACACCGGGACCGGGCTGAATTCCCGAAAACAATCCCTTGCGGGTCCGCAATGGCCCCCAGAAACCGATGCGCCGGGTGCGCATGAAGTCAGAGTTTCGGCGTATGTAAGCCTGGAAAGACGTGGTTCCGGTGCGATGCGCACCGATATGCAAGATCACCTTCATGCCGCTTATATCCTTCACCATGACTACACGTCGCCCGGTGGAACCCCGGGGATCATGGTTAAGACGTCGCACGCAAAGGCTTGCCGAGCGATTAAAGCTAAAATTGGTGCGAGCAAGCGTCGTAATTGCTGAAAAAGCCGCTACATTGGGGAAGGCAGGAGGGCAGATGAAACACCTATTACCCGTTGTTCTGGTTGGTCTTTTCGGTGGCACGGTTGTCGCGGCAGAGAGTGGAGATGCATCCGCATCTTCCATCTTCATCACGACAGATGTGCAGGATTTGAACGAATTCGTCTGGGAAAACCGGCCTATCGTCGTGTTCGCTGACAGCCCGAATGATCCGAACTTCCGGCAGCAGATAGAGTTTCTGGAAGAGCGCGCCGACGAACTGGCCGAGCGTGATGTGGTTGTACTTACGGACACCGATCCATCGAAAGACAGCGCACTGCGCCAGAAATTACGCCCCCGAGGTTTCATGATGGTACTTGTCAGCAAGGATGGCAGCGTGTTGCTGCGCAAACCTTTCCCGTGGAGCGTACGCGAACTGATGCGGAGCATCGACAGATTGCCGAGCCGGCAACGCGAAATTCGCGAAAGGCGGGGCTCCGATGGGTGAGCAATTTGGTCCGCTGATGTGATCGGGTAAACGTCACAACCAACGGGCCTGCGGAAAGCATGTGCATCCCACCGCTTGGCCAAGGATCGGCCAGATATGTGGGACGCAAAACTCACTCGAATTCCATGATCACATCGTCGACGGCCAGGCTGTCGCCAGCGCCCGCGTTGATCTTGGACACGACACCCTTTTTCTCGGCGCGGAGAATATTCTCCATCTTCATCGCCTCAATGGTGCACAGAGCCTGGCCTTCCTGCACTTCGTCGCCTTCGGCAACGTCAACTTTCACGACAAGGCCGGGCATGGGGCAGAGCAACATTTTTGATGTGTCTGGCGGCGTTTTCTCCGGCATCAAGCGTGCCAACTCGGCCTGACGCGGTGATCGCACGTGAACCTTCAGGTCCGCACCGCGCGTCCGGATGCGGAAACCGCCCGACACCTTGCCGACCTTTAGGACCAGCGGTGCACCATCCACCGTCATCTCGGCAAGTTGATCACCCGGGGTCCAATCACCTGACACGCGCAGGGCTGACCCGCCATCAAAAGTCACCGTTGCACCCTCGTGATCCGCATCGATCACAACGTCATAGGATTGGCCTTGAAGCTTGACGTTCCAGTCCTTGCCAACCTTGCGCTCATGATTGTCCATGCGACCAGATACGCGCGCGCGCCGGATCTCGGCGACCCGGTGCATCGCAGCGCAAGCGGCCGCTACGCGACGCAGATCTGCCTCCGCAAGTTCCACTCCTTCGAAACCATCCGGGTATTCTTCGGCAATGAAAGCGGTTGTCATATCACCCGATACAAACTTCGGGTGGTCCATGACTGCGCTCAGGAATGGAAGATTATGACCGATACCCTCCACCTCGAAACTGTCCAACGCAACCCGCATCGCCTCGATTGCAGTCGCGCGATCAGGGCCCCAGGTGCAGAGCTTGGCAATCATCGGGTCATAATACATGCTGATCTCGCCGCCCTCGTAGACGCCGGTGTCATTGCGCACCACGATGCTGTCCGGCGTCACGCCGGGGCTATAGCTTTCGGTTTCGGCTGGCGGGCGGTAGCGGGTCAAACGGCCAATGGACGGTAGGAAACCGCGATAGGGATCTTCGGCATAGAGCCGGTTTTCAATGGCCCAACCTTTCAGTGTCACGTCATCTTGAATGATCGACAGTTTTTCGCCCGCAGCGACGCGGATCATCTGTTCCACAAGATCGACGCCAGTGATCAGTTCCGTCACCGGGTGTTCCACCTGAAGGCGGGTGTTCATCTCAAGAAAATAGAAGTTCTTGTCCCCATCGACGATGAATTCGACGGTGCCCGCGCTCGCGTAACCAACAGCCTTGGCAAGGGCCACCGCCTGTTCGCCCATGGCCTTACGAGTGGCCTCATCCAGAAACGGTGACGGTGCTTCCTCGACCACTTTCTGGTTCCGGCGCTGGATCGAACATTCACGCTCACCCAGATAGATGCCGTTGCCGTGGCTGTCGCACAGCACCTGGATTTCGATATGGCGGGGTTGGGTCACGAACTTCTCAATGAAGATGCGGTCGTCACCAAAGCTGTTGGCCGCCTCGTTCTTGGACGATTGGAAGCCTTCGCGGGCCTCCTCATCATTCCAGGCGATCCGCATACCCTTGCCGCCGCCCCCGGCGGAGGCCTTGAGCATGACGGGATAGCCAATCTCGGTCGAGATCTTGACCGCTTCGTCCGCGTCCTCGATCAGGCCCATATAACCGGGCACGGTGCTGACCCCGGCATCCTGCGCGATCTTCTTGGACGTGATCTTGTCCCCCATCGACTCGATCGCCCCTTTGGGCGGACCGACAAAGGCAACGCCGGCGGCATCCAGCGCTTCGGCGAACTTGGCGTTCTCGGACAGGAAACCGTAGCCGGGGTGGACCGCTTCGGCACCCGACTGCTTGATCGCATCCATGACTTTGTCGATGACGATGTAAGACTGGTTTGCAGGTGGCGGACCGATATGGATCGCCTCATCCGCCATCTCGACATGCAGCGCCTGCGCATCCGCGTCGGAATAGATTGCAACGGTGGGAATACCCATCTTGCGCGCCGTCTTGATCACGCGGCAGGCGATCTCGCCCCGGTTGGCTATCAGGAGTTTCTTGAACATGGGGCCTCACTTCTTTGGGTCCTGGAACGCAAAACACCGCCCTGCCCGAAGACAGGACGGCGTTCCGCGTGTGATCTGAAACCGCGCGCGCGGCGCGGGAAAAACTCAACAGCGGCTGGGGTACCGGTCGCAATAAAGGATGTTTGCACCAGCACCGACGGCTGCACCGGCAACTGCGTTGCCACCAAGTACTGCACTTCCGACGCCGCCCGCGGCGCCGCCGAACACAGCCTGTTCGCCGACCGTATCGCCACACGCCGCCAGCCCAAGGACAGTGGCAGTGACGAGTACAAGGGTTTTGATACGCATATAGATCTTCCTTTGTTTGACACGTTTTTGGTGTGCCAAACGTCAGGCCGGATCAACGCTCGCAGATGGGAACCGGAAGAATGCGCATCGCATCGCCGAAACACGAAGGGGGTGGTGCGCGGTTGCCGACGAACGGGCGCGCAAGGGTTGTATCCCGCGATGCCAGACCCAATGCCCGCGCGTCGAAGCAAAAAAAAGGTGGGCAGCATAACGTCTTGCGACATTCGCTGCCCACCAGGGGAAGGGGTACGGAAATGGTACACGTCGCCGCAGATAACCTGGGGAAGCGGCTCCGTACCAATACGGTCGCATGCTTTTTTACCGCGTAGAAAGGGCGAGGATTGCTCTGCGCGGAAATGAGCCAGGTTTCGCCAATAGCGGGAACTTGATGGCGGAAAAGCGCCGACAGTTGCATGATTAACCATCCCAGCCCTCACCGAACGCGTCAGGAAAGGACGCACGTGCGACACCTTCGTCGATCTGCAAAAGTGCTTCATAATCAGCGGGATCGAAGGAATCTGTGGCAGGAATCACCTCGCGACCAAACAGCCAAGACAGCCGCCCAGCATCCAAATTTCCGCGCTCGAAGGGTTCGGCCCCAAAATGCGCCCACAGGGCAGCCATAAACGCCGCATCTGCCCGCCGATCAGCGGGCTTGCGATCGGCAAAGCGCTCACGCCGCTGAAGCGGGGTCACCCCCTTGGGGTTCGGACGTCGAATGGTGAATTGGAAGTCAGTGCCGGTCAAACGACCGGGAAAGCCGCGATGTTTCAGCATGTGCTGCCCCCCGCGGAAAAGGGGGATGTCAGGGCGGGCTGAAACGCCCGCCCTGTGGAATTACTTGAACTTGCCTGTGTGGACAGGTTCCTGGCTGATGGGCTCAGGCTCGACAACAACGAAATCGTCGTCGTTGTTGTTGCGGCCGCAGGCTGCAACCAGAACCATGAGGCTAACCATGCCCAAAACTTTGATGCTCTTCGACATCTGTCTCTCCTGTAGTCAACTTCCAGGCACGCGAAAAAACGCACCCGATGCGAGGTAAGGCGGTCTTGGGGACCGCTCTTTTTGCCTATACGTGATTTTCCGGGGGAATGATATGGGGCCGCGCAGGCTTGCGCGGGTTGTGGCCTCAATGCCGCATATGCAAAAATCCGCCGGCGCATCAAAAAGCCTCCCAAACACATCCATCCGTCTCGGGACGGAACGCTTCGAAAAACTGGGTTGCTTCCGGATTAGATGTCCCAAACGGCACCGGACGGTCCATCAGCGAAATTACAACAACGTCAGCCGTCAATTCGAAATCAGTCATGTAGGTCAGCGCAAAACCATCGCACAAAGCCTGAAAGTCGTCCTCGGCTTCTGCATAGCTGACCGTGCCAACATCCTTGGCAATTTCCGGCGCGATGAAGCGGAACCGCACCCAGCTTTCCGCCCCAACCGCATCTAGCAGAACCTCGGATAACGACACAGGCTGGCCGGAAGGTACATCCTGGGCAATAGCAGATGTTGCAGACAGAAACAGGGCGTATACGCAGCCCCGGACCCATCCCCGCATGCGGGTCCGGGCTCCTCCCTCCGGGGCTGCTGTGCGTGCGGTGATAACCCGTCGCACTGTGCTATTCGGCGAAGTATGCAGCCGTTCGCGCATCATCGTGCATCTTCTTCTTGCGTTGTAAAGTCTGCAGGAGACGTGATTTCAATCAACTCAAGGTCGTCCGAGTGTCGAACTTCCCGGTGCACGATGCCCGGCGGCTGCAAAATACAAGAGCCAGCTCGCAGCATATGTTCGCCCTGTCCTTCATATTCAAAGACAACCCAGCCTTGGGTGACATAGACCATCTGGAAGTCCAGTTCATGACTGTGCCACGTGCCCGGACTTTCCATACCCGGCACAGCGCGAATGACATGCGCGCCATAGGCACCCTTGGTCGCCTCGGCGATACCAAGCTGGCGATACTCAAAGAACGGACGCAGCCCCGCGCCTTCGAACGCACTGTTGTCGGTATGGCTGATGGCGAACGCCTGGTTTTTCCAGAGGCTCATTGTGATGCCTTCGCGGAACGTAGCCAGCGGGCACGGTTGCCAGGGTCATTCAGAACCGATTGCGCACGCGCCGTGACTGTTGCTGTTACAGGAACCAAAACACGTCCACCTGCCATCACCTGCCAACCTTCGGCGACCCAATCCAAGCGCACCACGGGAGAAAACCCGCGCAGCGACTGAAGTGCGCGCCACAGATCTTGCCGGATCTGATGCGCAAGACGTATGGCCTGACCGCCCGGCAACACAGTGCGCACCACGAAATCAAAACGCGGTGGCAGGTGACGACACAGAGTCACCCCATCGTCGTCCTTCAGGATATGCCAACCAGACCGAGCCATCAGAGCGGGATGTTGTCGTGTTTCTTCCACGGCATCGGCGTCTTTTTGTTGCGAAGCGATGCAAAGGCGCGGCTCACACGTTTGCGGGTGCTGCGCGGCTGGATCACCTCGTCGATAAATCCGCGTTCTGCCGCCACAAACGGATTGGCAAAGCGATCTTCGTAATCCGCCGTGTGCTGCGCAGTCTTTTCTGCATCTCCCAGATCGGCCCGGTGAATGATTTCCGTCGCACCCTTCGCGCCCATCACCGCAATCTCAGCCGTTGGCCAGGCATAGTTGAAGTCAGCCCGCAAATGCTTGGAGGCCATCACCACATAGGCTCCGCCATAAGCCTTGCGGGTGATCACCGTAACCTTCGGCACCGTTGCCTCACCATAAGCAAAGAGCAGTTTCGCGCCGTGTTTGATCACGCCTCCATATTCCTGCGTGGTGCCAGGCAGGAAACCAGGCACGTCGATCAGCGTCAGGATCGGAATGTCAAAGCAATCGCAGAAGCGAACAAAGCGGGCCGCCTTGCGCGCACTGTCGATGTCCAGCACGCCCGCCAGAACCATCGGCTGGTTTGCAACCACCCCGACGGTGCGGCCCTCAAGACGAATGAAGCCCGTGATGATGTTCTTGGCGAACTCTTCCTGCAACTCGTAAAAATCGCCCTCGTCAGCCATCTTCACGATCAGCTCTTTCATGTCGTAGGGCACGTTCGGATTGTCCGGCACCAGAGTGTCCAGACTGCTTTCGATCCGGTCCGGCTCGTCAAAAAACGGACGAACGGGTGGCTTTTCGCGGTTATTAAGCGGCAGGAAGTCCACCAAACGGCGCACCTCGGCCAATGCCTCAACATCGTTGTCGAATGCAGCATCAGCCACCGACGATTTCTTGGTGTGGGTCGAGGCACCGCCCAACTCTTCCGCCGTGACCTGCTCGTTGGTCACAGTCTTGACCACATCAGGGCCCGTCACGAACATATAAGAACTGTCTTTGACCATGAAGATGAAGTCGGTCATAGCCGGGGAATACACCGCACCACCCGCACATGGCCCCATGATCACGCTGATCTGCGGCACCACGCCTGAGGCCATGATATTGCGTTGGAAGACCTCACCATACCCCGCAAGGCTGTCCACGCCCTCCTGAATGCGCGCGCCACCCGAGTCGTTGATGCCAATGACCGGCGCGCCATTCTCAACCGCCTTGTCCATAATCTTGCAGATCTTGGCCGCATGGGTTGCGGAGACCGAGCCGCCCAGAACAGTGAAGTCCTGCGAAAAGACATAGACCTGCCGCCCGTTGATGGTGCCCCACCCGGTCACAACACCGTCGCCCGCGGGTTTCTGTTTCTCCATCCCGAAATCGGTGCAGCGGTGGCTAACAAACATGTCGAACTCTTCGAAAGAGCCTTCGTCCAGCAACAGATCAATACGCTCGCGTGCGGTGAGCTTGCCACGCCCATGCTGAGCATCGATGCGCTTTTGTCCGCCACCCAGACGCGCATCCGCGCGCCGTGCTTCCAATTCGGTCAGGATATCTTTCATGCTGTCCCCGCTGGTGATTTCCGGCCTTATACAAGCGCAGTGGCAACGGATTGAAGCGGCATTCGGCATATTTGCAAACTTTTCGCAATTCAATGGTTGCAAATTGCAAATCAGCAAATCACATCACCCTGTGCACAGCTGCACTGGACAGTTCACTTTCCCAAGCATACCTCAGCACTCATGCAAGCGCCGCACAAGGTCCGCTTTCTGGACCGCACGACCCCGCCTCATATCGCAACGCTGATCCTGCTGGCAGGGGTCTCGGCCATGGTCATGAACATGTTTCTGCCCAGCTTGCCAAATATGACAGAGTATTTCGACACCGAATATCGCCTAATGCAACTGTCGGTGGCCCTGTATCTTGCAGTGTCTGCGGTCATGCAAACCATCATCGGACCAATCTCAGACAACCTCGGGCGACGTAAAGTGCTGATGTGGGGCATCGCACTGTTCATGCTGGCCACGCTTGGCTGCATCTTTGCCCCGAATGCCGAGGTTTTCCTGTTCTTCCGCATGTGCCAAGCCATTATCGCAGTCGCCATGGTGCTCAGCCGGGCCATCATCCGCGATCTCTACGATCAGGATCATTCAGCCTCGATGATTGGCTATGTGACGATGGGGATGGCGGTTGTTCCTATGATCTCCCCCGGCATCGGTGGCGTACTGGACGAGGCCTTGGGTTGGAAATCAGTCTTCTGGTTCTTCTTCCTGACCGGCGCCTTGCTGCTATGGCTCGTGCACCAAGATGTCGGCGAAACAGCCCAACCCTCCTCCAAGTCCCTCGTGGGCCAGTTCAAGGAGTACCCCGAACTGCTGCGCTCACCGCGCTTCTGGGGCTATTCGTTGGCTGCAGCCTTCTGCTCGGGATCCTTCTTTGCCTATCTTGGCGGAGCCCCATTCGTCGGGACCGAAGTGTTCGGCATGTCGCCTGCGACGCTTGGTTTCTTTTTTGGCGCACCTGCCATCGGATACTTTGTCGGCAACGGGCTCAGCGGCCGGTTTGCCACACGGTTCGGTGTGAATCGGCTGGTCCTTTGGGGGACGCTGGCAAACGCGTTAGGCACATTCCTCTCACTGGTCATCTTCCTCGCGGGCGCGGGCACGCCCATGTCCTTCTTTGGTATGATGACCTTTGTCGGCCTCGGCAACGGCCTCGTGATCCCTAACGCGACTGCTGGCATGCTCTCGGTCCGCCCTCACCTCGCGGGAACAGCTTCGGGACTGGGCGGGGCAATCATGATCGGCGGCGGGGCCGCGCTGTCTGCACTTGCGGGCTTCCTGCTGACGCCCGAAACCGGCGCATACCCGTTGCTCTACATCATGTGTATTACCGGCATTTGCGCTTTGATCGCCATCGGAGCGGTCTACCGTCGCGAGCGGCGTCTGGCCCACGCATAGTGGTTGCGCTGAGTGCTTTGCAAAACTAGCCTACGCTCACTGCAAAGCTGCAAAACGGACGCATCATGGCCGCCCCAAAACTCTATGCCGGAGCAAAGCTGCGCGAGGTGCGCACGCGCGTCGGTCTTACGCAAAAGGATTTCGCCAGCAAGCTGGGCGTGTCCCTGCCCTATCTGAACCAGATGGAGAACAACAACCGGCCGGTCAGCACGACCGTCTTGCTGAACCTCGCGCAGGAATTTGGACTAGATGTGACCGAGCTCAGCTCTGGTGATGGCGAGCGGTTGGTGTCTGACATGCGCGAGGCTTTGGCCGACCCCGTCTTTTCCGGGGACATCCCACCGTTGGCCGACCTACGCCTAGCAGCTTCCAACGCCCCGGCGCTGGCACATGCCTTCCTCGACCTGCATCGGGCCTACCGCCAAACCCACGAACGGCTCGCCTCACTCGACGAGGCGCTTGGCCGCGAAGATGCCCGCGCGCGCCCCTCTCCTTGGGAAGAAGTGCGCGATTTCTTCCACTACTGCGACAACTACATCGATGCGGTGGACCGGGCGGCAGAGCACTTTGCTGGCATCAAGGACACACATCCAAACATTCGGCAGACTGCCATCTCCGCCATTTCCGACACAGGGGCCAACGTAAGCTTTGAAGACACGGATACGCTGCGCCACTACGACGCCGAAAGCAAAACGCTGATCCTGTCGAACCGCGCCAACCAGGAAAGCCAGACCTTCCAGATGCTGCTGCAGATTGCCCTGCTGCAACAGGACAAACTGCTGGAAGCAACGCTGGATTTCGCTCGTTTCCAGACCGAGGAAGCCCGCTCCATCGCCAAGATCGGCCTCGCCAACTATTTCGCGGGTGCCGCTCTCATGCCCTACAGCCGCTTCCTGCAGGCGGCGCAGGACACCCGGCACGACCTTGAACAACTCGCAACACGATTCGGGGCCTCCATCGAACAGGTCTGCCACCGGCTTTCAACGCTGCAAAGACCGGGGGCCAAGGGTGTGCCCTTCTTCTTCGTACGGGTCGATCAGGCCGGGACGATCACCAAGCGACACTCGGCCACACGCCTCCAATTCGCGCGTTTCGGCGGGGCCTGCCCGCTGTGGAATGTGCACCGTGCCTTTGAACAGCCCGATCACTTCCTACGCCAACTGGCCGAAACACCGGACGGGGTGCGCTACATCAGCCTTGCCCATGATGTCTCCAAAACCGGCGGGCGCTTCGGCGCTCCCGTCCGCCGCTATGCCATCGCGCTCGGGTGTGAGATCAAGCACGCGGGGCAACTGGTCTACGCAGACGGGATGGACATCACCCGCAACGAAGCTTTTGAGCCTATCGGCATCTCGTGCCGGATTTGCGAACGCAAGACCTGCCATCAACGCTCCGTGCCACCGCTCGAACGGCAATTGTCGGTTGATCCGGATACGCGCGGTTTGCTGCCATATATCGTGAGCTAGGAACCGTCAGCCGGGGTTCTCACTTCGAAGCCGCGCGCCACCCGGCCCGCAGCGCCTCCACCTCGGAACAAAACCACCGCTCTCCGCTGGCTTCGTGTATCTTTGTCCGCCGATAGAACTTCTGACCCGGAACATGGAACACGCGCCCTCGACCAGAGATATTTCCCTTGATCGCACAGAACGGATGTAGCCGCACACGCCCTTTCGCCTGCGCTTGTCTAAACTGGGCGGGCGATTGCAACTGGAACGCATGCAAACCCCGGCCCGCGACGTAAGCCGCCTTTTCCTCCAGATCGTAGTCCAGACCATAGCGACGGTATGCAAAGGCCCACCCCTCGCGCACGATATGCCGGCCCATATCCACGCCCTGCACCGCGCACTTCGCCACCACCCGTCCATAACGGTCCATATCCACCCGGCGACACACGGCGCCTTGTCCACCAAACGCGTCGACAACCCGCTCAGTCGCCCACGTGCCGCAAGCAAAATCGGCCCCTTGATCGGTTTGGCAAAGCTGGTCCTGCTCGGGCGCATCAATTGCGTACAGCCGCACCCGCGTCTCACCCACATCCACGGTGTCTGCATCAATGACGCGGATCACACCGTGCAGATCAGCCCACGCCATCGCGGGCAACACCAAAAGAACAAGCACCGAACAAAGTCTTAACATTCTCTTTACTTGGAGACGTCGTGACCGAACTTCAAACGGTTTGTAAGGCGATGCTTAACGTTGCGCGGTCTCCCATTCGGGATGCACCCAAGGCACGTCATTGCTGCGCGGCAAATGACGCCCCAGAATGTGATCGCTCATCTTCTCACCCGTCACGATAGACGGCCCATTCAGATTGCCATTGGTGATGCGCGGAAAGACCGAGCTGTCGACAACCCTCAAGGCATCAACACCAATGACGCGCCCTTCAGGATCCACCACGCTCAACGGATCATCGGCGCGCCCCATCCTGCATGTCCCGCAAGGGTGATAGGCGCTCTCGGCATGTTCGCGGATCACATCATCCAGTTCGTCATCGCTCTGGTACGCTGCGCCCGGCTGAATCTCGTGTTTGACAAAGGGGGCAAAGGCCTCCTGCGCAAAGATCTCGCGCGTCAAGCGGATACAAGTGCGGAACTCCTCCCAATCCTGCTCTGTACTCATGTAATTGAAACGGATCACCGGATCATCGGCGGGGTTCGCAGACCGCAAGGTCACAGCACCACGCGACGGCGACCGCATCGGCCCGACATGGGCCTGAAACCCGTGCCCCTCAGCCGCCGCCTGCCCGTCATAGCGCACGGCAATGGGCAGAAAATGGTACTGGATATCCGGATACGGGATACCCGCCCTGCTGCGGATGAAAGCGGCACTCTCAAACTGGTTCGACGCCCCCAGACCCGTGCCGGTAAAGAGCCACTGCGCGCCAATGAATGCCTTGGAAAACAGGTTCCAGTGCCTGTAGAGCGTGATCGGCTGTTTAGAGGCGTACTGAATATACATCTCCAAATGGTCCTGCAGGTTCGCCCCAACTCCCAGCCGATCCGCCACAACATCAATCCCGTGCTCGGCAAGGTGCGTGCCGGGACCAATCCCGGACAGCATCAGGATCTTGGGCGAGTTAATGGACGACGCTGCCAGGATCACCTCGCGCCGCGCCCGCACTACCTTGCCGCCCGCAAGGGCAACGCCCACGGCTCGGCCCTCTTCCATCACAACACGCTCGACCAGTCCACGCACCAGATCGCAATTTGGCCGCTTGAGTGCAGGTTTCAAATAGGCGTTCGCCGCCGACCAGCGCCGCCCTTTGTGTACAGTCTGCTCCATCGGGCCAAAGCCTTCCTGCTTCTGCCCGTTGTAGTCGTCCGTGACCTCATAGCCAGCTTGCCGCCCCGCCTCGACAAAGGCCCGGAACAGGGGGTTCTTGCGCGGCCCGCGTGTGACATGCAACGGACCCTCACTGCCACGCCATCCCGCATCACCGCCATGACCATTGCCGTCCCAGTTTTCCATACGCTTGAAATACGGCAGCACATCGGCATAGGCCCAGCCATCGGCCCCGCTCTCGGCCCAGTGGTCGTAATCCATGGCATGGCCGCGGACATAGACCATGCCGTTGATGGACGACGATCCCCCGACCACCTTGCCGCGCGGACAGACCAGCTGCCGTCCACCCAAATGCGGCTCGGGCTCGGACTTGTAGCCCCAATCATAGCGCTTCATGTTCATCGGGTATGACAGGGCTGCGGGCATCTGGATAAACGGCCCTGCATCGGTGCCACCATGCTCAATGACCAGAACCGACTTCCCGGCCTCAGCCAACCGGTAGGCAACGGCACATCCGGCCGACCCGGCCCCAACAACTACATAATCCGCTTCCATCTTCCACCTTCCGTGATTCCGCGGTGGGTCAAGGATGCGCAGCACTGCGCGCCCGCGCGGCTTGTCCTTGAGGCATCGGGGAATCGCATCTCATCATCAAACAGGTGCCTTGAGGCGCAGATCGCGCCCTCAAGCACCTCTCAGCAAAAAATCCTTAAGCTAAACACGCGCGCCCACTGTGCCCTCCGTCCGCCCTTTTTCGGAGTGCGGGGTGGGCGGGTGGGCGCGCTCGGGAAAAGGGCGTCCTGCCCTCTCAAAACGGTGCCTCCAGATCGCCCATGCGCACATAGACGGACTTCACCTGGCTGTAATGCTCAATGGCCGCTTTCGAATTTTCACGCCCTACACCGGACGCTTTCACGCCGCCAAAGGGGGCTTCGACCGGCGCGTCATTGTAAGTGTTGATGTAACACGTACCCGCCTCGAACCCGGCCGCTACACGGTGGGCACGGGCCAGATCACGGGTAAACACGCCTGCAGCCAGACCAAACTCGGTGTCATTGGCGCGGGCCATAACGTCGGCCTCGTCCTCGAAATCCAGCACCGCCATGACAGGACCAAAGATCTCTTCACGCGCAATGGTCATGCCGTCGGTCACGTCGGCAAAGACGGTCGGTTCCAAAAAGAACCCGTCACGCTCAAGCCGCTTGCCACCCGTGACCAGCCGCGCGCCCTCGTCGCGCCCCTTGGCGATATAGCCCTGCACGATCTCCATCTGCCGCTCGCTGACCATCGGGCCAAAGCTTGTCTCGGGATCCTGCGGATCGCCAATCACCGCCTGCCCCAACCTGTCCGACAAACGCGCCAGAAACGCTTCTTTGATCCCCTTCTGGACAAACACCCGCGTCCCGTTCGAACAGACCTGCCCGGAGGAATAGAAGTTGCCAAGGATTGCCCCAGACACCGCATTCTCAATGTCCGCATCGTCAAAGATGATCAGGGGCGACTTGCCTCCCAGCTCCATCGTGACATGCTTCATCTCTGCCGCCGCCGCGGCATAGACCTTGCGACCGGTCGGCACCGACCCGGTCAATGACACCTTGTCGACACGGGCGTCAGACACCAATGCTGCACCCACATCGCCCAGGCCCTGCAAGACGTTGTATACTCCTGCAGGCGCACCGGCTTCATGCAGGATCTCGGCCACCTTCAGGGCACACAGCGGCGTCGTCTCGGATGGCTTGAACACCATCGTGTTGCCACAGGCCATTGCAGGCGCGCCTTTCCAGCTGGCAATCTGGGTGGGATAGTTCCACGCCCCTATGCCAACACACACCCCCAACGGCTCGCGACGGGTGTAGACCCAATCCTCACCCAACTGGATGTGCTCGCCCGTCAGGGTCGCAGCCATACCACCGAAATACTCCAGCGCATCCGCGCCCGAGGTCGCATCGGCAACGCTTGTCTCCTGATAAGGCTTGCCCGTGTCGTAGGTCTCCAGCACCGACAGCTCGTGGTTGCGTTCGCGCATGATGTCGGCGGCACGGCGCAGAATGCGGCCACGCTCGGTCCCGGTCATGGCCGCCCACGCGGCCTGCGCACGGCGTGCAGCATCTAGCGCGCGATCGACGATGGCCGGGGTCGCGGAATGCACCCGGCCAATCACCTCGCCAGTTGCCGGATAGATCACGTCGATCGGTGTACCGGCTGTGTCTTCAACATATTCGCCGCCAATGAAATGGCTCGCCTTCGGTTGGGTTTGCATTCAATTCCTCATGTATTGGAGGGGGGCGGCAGGCATGGCCCGCCGCCGCCAAGATGTCTATTCTGCCGGGGCGGCGTGCACGCTACGCAGATCGCCCAGCGTGTCACGGCGCATCAGCACCCAGGCAAGACAAGCAAGATAGATGCCGATCACAGCGGTGCCGACCCACTGGATCTGCAGCCACTGGCTCTGGAACAACAGGGTCAGCACGAACAGCAGGGCGGCGTTGCCCAGCACGTATTGCACCTTGCCAAACCGGTCGGCGGTAACGTTCAGGTTGTCGGTGTAAAGCCGGATCAGCGAGTCAAACGAGTTGATCACGAAGAGGATGCCCACAATGGTCATCGACCAGTTGACAAGCCCAGTCATGTCGATGGCGTTCAGGTGATACCAATAGGCCACCGTGAACCACACGCCCAAGGGGATCGACGGAAAGATCAGCAGCGCAGCCAGCAGCTGCCATGTGGTCAGACCACCGACAAAGCGCGAGGTGAACTGCCCGATCATGATCGACCACGCAAACCACCAGAACAGGTAGAACTCGTGATAATCGGTCAGCGGGATGATGAACTTGTGGATGTTGGCAAAGTACCCACCGATGTTGCTGCCCGTGGACAGGAACTCGCCAAAGCCCATGCTGCCGTTGATCCACATGCCCGCAATCAGTGCAAAGAACACGAAGGTTGACGCAACCGACAGGATCTTGACGTATTTGATGTCGGTGGACGAATAGGACGCCGCGAGGATCACCAGGAAACAGATCACATAGAAGGCGGGGATCACTGTTTCACCATCACCCACTTCAGGGATGTAGTAGGGCATGTAGATCAGGAACAACGCGCCTGTGAATGCGCAGGTCGTAATGATGACCATGTTGTTGATCAACTTGACCAACCCGTTCTCAAAGAACTTCACCCGTGGCTCCACGGCGCAGAAGTAGAACGCGGTCAGGAAGTAGAACGCCCAGATCAGGAAACCCCAAAAGCCGAATTCCAAGGCCAGCGGGTTGGTAAAGGCATAGGCAGGCTCGGTCGCCGTATCGGCATAAAGCGGGAAGTCAAAGGCAATCGGGAACATGATCAGGCCCACATCAAGGCCCGATGTGAACAGGATCGCGATAAATACAAATAGGCTGACGGGCTGCGGCCCGGTCAGCCTTACATTCCAGTATTTAA
The DNA here is from genome assembly GCF_059783535.1 of Tateyamaria sp. Classification (NCBI taxonomy): domain Bacteria; kingdom Pseudomonadati; phylum Pseudomonadota; class Alphaproteobacteria; order Rhodobacterales; family Roseobacteraceae; genus Tateyamaria; species Tateyamaria sp. The sequence continues at coordinate 34,876 of NZ_JBYNDP010000001.1, forward strand.
TCGTCACGAATGCCACCAGCACGAAGGCAAGCATCACTCCAAACGAGATAATTGTTGTAAGCATAAAGAAGGTCCCTCCATGTCGACCCATTGGCTTCAGCGCTTTTTTTTGATCCATCGCTGCCCCGCACCAAGGGCCTTCATGCAATGGTTTATTCTCCGCGCGGAAAGCGCTGATTTTCCTCTAAAACATTCAAATCCATGTGATTGCGCATATACCGCTCAGACGCTTTCTGAAGCGGCTGGTAATCCCATGGATAATACCCGCCCACGCGCAACGCCTCGTAGACCACCCAGCGCCGGGCCTGGCTGGCGCGCACGTCCGCATCGAACCGGTCAAGGTCCCAGCGCGCATCGGCCTTGGCCTGGAGCTGAGTCAACGTGCCCTGATGGGCGGGCACGTCGGCAAGATTGGTCAACTCGTGCGGATCAGCCTCAAGATCAAACAGCTGGTCGGGATCCAGCGCACAGCGGTTGTACTTCCACTTGCCATAGCGCAGCGACACCATTGGGGCGTAAGACGCCTCCGCTGCATATTCCATCGCCACAGGTTCGGTCCGCTCCACACGCTGCCCCTGCGGGACAAGCGACTGCCCGGTGGTCCACGGCATCACCTCGGACATATCCACGCCTGCAAGGTCACAGAGCGTCGGACACACATCGATATTGCTGACTGGATCGGTCACCAGCCCCGGTTCCATTGACGGGGCCGAGATCATCAGCGGCACCCTCGATGACCCTTCATAGAAGGACATCTTGAACCACAGTCCCCGCGCACCCAGCATGTCGCCATGGTCGGATACAAACAGGATGATGGCCTCCTGCCGTGTGCTCTCCAACGCCTCCAGCACCTCACCGATCTTTTCGTCCAGATAGGAGATGTTGGCGAAGTAAGCGCGGCGCGAGCGGCGGATATCCTCATCCGAGATGCTGAAGTTGTCACGGTCATTCGCATCCAGAATACGCTGCGAATGCGGGTCCTGATCCTCATACGGGATCGGGCCAACCTCTGGCATCAGGTGCTCGCAATCCTCGTAGAGGTCCCAGTATTTCTTGCGCGCCACATACGGATCGTGTGGATGCGTAAAGCTGACGGTCAGGCACCAAGGGCGCGGATCATGGCCCCGGCCCAGATCGTAGATCTTGCGGGTCGCGTGATAGGCAACCTCGTCATCGAATTCGAGCTGGTTGGTGATCTCGGCCACGCCCGCGCCCGTGACGGACCCCATGTTGTGATACCACCAATCGATGCGCTCACCGGGCTTGCGATAATCCGGCGTCCAGCCGAAATCGGGCGGATAAACGTCGGTGGTCAGACGCTCTTCGAACCCATGCAACTGATCCGGTCCAACAAAGTGCATCTTGCCCGACAGGCAGGTCTGATACCCCGCACGGCGCAAATGGTGCGCATAGGTGGGGATCGACGATGGAAACTCCGCCGCATTGTCATAGACGCCCGTGGCGCTTGGCAACTGGCCGGACATAAACGCAGCCCGCCCCGGCGCGCAAAGCGGCGAGGCGGTATAGGCGTTGCGAAATCGGGTCGACCGGGCCGCCAGCCTCTTGAGGTTGGGCGCATGTAACCAATCCGCAGGCCCATCCGGGAACAGCGTACCGTTCAGCTGATCCACCATGAAAATCAAAATGTTGGGCTTGCTCATTGATGTCGTCCTGTCAGCGTATCAAGGGCCCGCAGCGCGGTCATCTTGGCAGAGTCGCCCGTTTCATCCTTGGCCAGTGCTGCACGCAGATACAGACCGTCGATCAATGCACCCAGCATCTCCGCATCGTTGCGGGGGTCTGTGCTGATCCCACGCAAGGCATGGGTCAGGTTCGACCGCAGACGCTTCTGATACAGCATCAAAAGACGATGTGTCTCCGGGTGCGTGGTGGCATGGGCATACAGGGTCATCCACGCCACAACGGTCGCCGGCACAAAACTGGATGGCGCAAAGCTCGCTTCAATCAGCGCTTCCGCCCGCGCACGCGGCGTGCGGGCCTTGGACAGGGCTTCCAGCACCTCGGCTCTGTAGTCGACCAGGATCTGTCCCATAGCGGCAAGGAAAATCTGATGCTTGCCGCCGAAATAGTGGTGCGCCAGCGCCGTCGACATGCCCGCCCGCTTGGCGATCTGCCCCACGGTCACATCCAGCGATCCGGCCTCGCCAATCTCGGCAATTGTCGCCTCGACCAGTGCCGCCCGACGGATCGGTTCCATCCCCAGTTTCGGCACGCGCACCCCCTTTTCCAAAGATGCGGCGCACGTTGCCGGTTTTTTATTGATCAGTCAATCAATAAAAACTTCAGAGCTTGGTTGCAGGGCTGGGCGGGGTGATCGGGCGACGCTTCAACACGGCCTCACGCCATGTGATGAACGAAACAGCCGCCAGGATCAGCGCCCCGCCAAAGATCACCCAAATGTCCACGGGCTCGGCAAACACCACGACCCCCAGCAACACGGCCCACACAAGCTGCAGGAAGGTCACGGGCTGCGTCACCGTCACTGGCGCCGCAGCAAAAGCCATGGTCATCGTGTAGTGCCCTGCGGTCGCAAAACAGGCGACCAGAAACAGCAGACCCAGCTCGGTCGCCGTGGGCATCACCCAATTGGCCAAGGCAAAGGGCGCGAGACAGATCGTCACCACGATCGAAAGCATGGCCACCACGACAGCCGGTTTCGCCTCGTCCGCCATGATCTTGGCCAACAGATACGAACCCGCAAAGCTCACCGCGCAAAACAGCATGGCGATGTGACCTGGGGCGACCTCTCGAAATCCGGGGCGCAGGATGACCGCCGTCCCGATCAGGGCCACGATAATGGCCGCGATCCGGCGCAGGGCGAGGCGCTCACCCAGAAACAGCGCCGCACCGATGCTGACATAGACGGGGGCCAGGTAGTTCATGGCCGTCACCTCGGCGATGGGAATGCGGGTCATGGCAAAGAACCACAGGATCACACCGCCGGTGTGAAAAACACCTCGCAACGAAAACAGCCGCCACTGCCGGGCCGTCAATCGCGCCTCTCGCAAGGCAGGCAACATGGGCAACAAAAACACAAGACCCAGCAGATAGCGCAAGAACGCCGCCTCGGCCGGTGGAATGCCATCGCCCATATACTTGACCAACGCGGTCACCGCGACAAAGCAGAACCCGGTCACCAGCATCCAGAAGATGCCGACCAGCGGACGAGAGGGGGCAGAGGTCATTTGCGCATGAACCCCGAAACCTGTGCCAAGGGCAAGCCGCTAAAGCAGCAACAGCTTGAGCGCGATGGCCCACATGGTCAGAGCGATGATTCCGTCCAACACCTGCCACGCGCGCGGGTTCGCAAAAAGCGGCGCCAGCAGCCGCGCTCCGTAGCCCAGGGAGAAGAAGAACACAAAGCTGGCCAGCACGGCTCCAATCCCAAAGACCAAACGGTCCGGGTACTGGGACGAGATCGACCCAATCAGCACAACAGTGTCCAGATACACATGCGGGTTCAACCAGGTCAGGGCCAGCACGGTCAGAATGGCGGCACGCAGGCTCTGGGTGTTATCCCCCCCAACGTCCAGCACGGCGCCCCCTTTCCAAGCAGACCGCGCATTCTGCCAACCATACCAGATCAGGAAGGTGGCTCCCCCATATCGCATCAGCGGCTCAAACCACGGCACCGCGTTGGCCAAGGCACCAAAACCAGCAACCCCGGCGGTAATCAGAATCGCATCACAGGTCGCACAGGTCAGACACACCCAAAACACGTGCTGGCGCCTCAAACCCTGCCGCAGCACAAACGCGTTTTGTGCGCCAATCGCCAAGATCAGCGACAAAGACAGAAAAAAACCGGGAAGGAAGGACGCCATGTGACTGCTCAAATTGAAAGGCGTTCAGACGTAGCCAAATCAACTGCAGTGCGCAAGCCTGCCAGAGTTATACATTTTTTGCACATCAGCCTTGCAAAAATGTGCAGAGCAAAATGGCGAAACACTCCCTATATCGCGTCGACCGGCATGCAACGACATGCCTTACTACTGCCAGCGGTTGTCAACTGACGCGGGTATCACGTTGATCTGATCTTTGATGATTGGCGTATGACCTTACAGACCCCATATGCTGGTCAACGATAACAAGGATGAAATCCGATGCTTGACGATACACATACCGTCGATCTGACCAAGCAGGACCTCGAATTGATCGAGGCCGCGCTGCAAACACAGGAAAAGATCCTCTCGGTGCAAAGCCGCGCCGGCGGTGCTGCTGCGCGTACGCGCTTGAACGATCTCAAAGGGCTGATGCGCCGCCTGCGCCGTCAGACCCCGGCGCCACACGCCGACAGCTCCCAGAGCTGGAGCCAGGTCGCCCGCCAGCTGTTTTTCTGACCCGCAGAAAAACAGCCAAAAGGCACACGAACAACGCCGCCCCAGCGACAGGGCGGCGTTTTGCTTTTCAGGTTCAGGAGATTGGTGTTCCGGATGTCTTCGATGCCGAGAACGTCTGCTCTGAGCCCCATTTAACCCATGATGCACCTAGGGCGAATGTCGCTTTTGGTACAATCAACCTTGCCTTGGCGCCCCGATGCGCTGGCCTGTGGCTGGCTAAAGGGGCGGCCCATGATAGGGGGGCGGCGGGCGTTCAACCTCCGCAGGAAGGCCGACGTCCTTCTTTAGATAATCAGGCAACTCCACACGTCCGCGCGGAACAGAGCTCGCTTTGTGGGGGCGCCGGGCCAAAACAGCCGCAAGCCGCAGCAACAGGCCGCGCGACCGGCTGAGTGGGATGTATAGGGATAAGCTTGGCATTACTCTCTCCATTGATGATGGAAAGCCGCCACATGAGGAAAAACACAAAAAAGGCCGCTCATGAGGCGGCCTTCAGATCGGAAACCTGTCAGACCGCGTTAACGGGCAACTGCGCCTGATGCGCGAAGCATTGGGGTCTGACAATTGAACATATCTGATCCTCCTGAATCAGGGTTTCCAGTTTTGTAACCTACCAGCCGGACGGGTCTCGCTCAACAACTTAGAGGCATATCGGTCGATTTCTGCTGGATCGTGAACTCAAGCCAGGACTGGCGCTGATGCCGCGCGCGTTATTGAGTCGGCTTCGAGCCCAAACTAACCAATGCTGCAGCCTGCCCGAATGGCTGGACTGCGCAGCTGGTCGTCGTTGGTCAATCAAAAGACCAATTTGAGTCGCTTCGCGAGAAAATCGTCTATCGCTTTTACCACGGCCTTGGATTTCCGACGATCTTGCGCGTCCGGGTGCGGTGATGCGATTTCACCTGAATCATTGTCAAAGTACTGGCCATTGGCATCTACGAAATCCTCGGACAAACCGGTTCGCACAAGCGCGTCGGCTCCCTGAGAAATATCGCCGCCCTCAACGCCGAAGGCCTGTTTCACCATCTTGCTGCCGAGCATGGATCCCGGATTGACCGCAATGACGGCCAGGCCTTCACAGTCCGAATCTAAAGCCATCTCGGATGACCACATGGTCAGAGCCAACTTGCTTTGGGCATAGGCTGCGCCCGCCGATAGCGTGGATCTGCCCAGCAGGGCGTCGATCTGAACAAGGGACTGGGCCGCCGAAGATAGGTTTACAACTCGAGACCCCTTGACCGTGCTCAGGAGACTCCAAAGGCGTCTCGTCAGAAGGTAGGCGCGAAGGTATTGACGGCAAATCGGGTATCCAGGCCATCTACTGTGCGCGTTTCAGGGGTTTTGTAGACACCTGCGTTGTTGATCAGCACATCTAGGCTTTGATGATCGGCGGTCACGGCTTGCGCCAAGTTTTCTACGTCTTCCAGGCGCGAGAGATCAGCAACATAGCTTTGAACAGGCCCAACTCGTCCTGAACTTGCCAAATCTATCTGCACAGCATTCAGTTTTTCAGAGTTTCTCCCAAGCTATAGGACAGTATGCCCAAGCTCTGCAATAGCGTGGGCCGTTGCCAAACCGATACCGTCGGTGGCGCCGGTAACGAGGATTGTCTTTGTCATATGGTACGCTCCATCAGTGGGTGAAGTTCGGCAGCACGTCTTCGGCCGCCGGTTCAGCGTGGTTGTTACTTCGGCCTGGTTGAAGCGCAGGTTGAGGGCCACGTGGTTGACCCCTATGGCATCAAGCGATTTTAGATAGGCCATAAGATCATGCGCATGTATTCTCAGACCAAGATGAATGGGTTGCGGTGCATGAGCTCCTTCCACCAAATCGATGTAAAGCGGCTGCATCACCGGCTACTCATCTCTACCGGCGGTCACGGTGCGCACCCGCCAGTCGAAGATAATCTTCGCATGCGTGGGTGTATCGCGCGGATACAACATCCAGCCGTCGCCGTTTCGTGCGATCCACTCCCGGGATTTCTGACTGCCGCCAGTAACTAACATAGGGAGCCTTGCGCCATAGGGTTTGGGCAGCATATCGATTGCCCCTTCCAGCGCGCCATGAGCGCCCTGATGAACCGGGCAATCCTTGGACATTTCACAAATATAGGAAAAGGCTTCGCGGAACCGCTCACCACGATCATCAAAGGACATATTAAGCGCAGGATACTTGTCTGGCCGGTCGCCAGATGCGATCCCCAACAGCAGAAGACCACCAGATAGCACATCCACACTGGCTGCCGCCTTGCCACATGCGCAAGGTGGCGTAGGGGCAGCACCGCGCTGGCCAATCCCAAGGCGATCGATTGCGTTTGACCGGCCAACATCCCGAGATACACCCACGGATCAAAGATTTGACCGGCGTCACCGAGACTCGGCACGTTGAAGGGGACATCACGCAGCCATACGGCAGCAAAGCCCAGTGTTTCAGCCAGCTTCATGCGCTCCAGGTGGTCATGCATGGTTGGAACGGCACTGTTGGTATAGATTTCGAGGGGCCCGACGAGGCCGACAGTCAGCCTGCCTTTTTGAAACACTGAATTGTAGGCCCGGTTAATCACCGGGAAGGTCTCTTGTTGCGTCGTATCGAGCATAAGGTTTCTCCTGCGCGAACCTGTCAATACCGAACCAGTGTGCGGCTCTCGATGCTTTTGCGGATCGCATGAACGCTGTCATCCTCGACCAAATCAATCGCACTATGCGCAATGGAGAGAAGACCCCTGTTGTCGAAAATGTTGAAGAATGCCACTTCATCAGGCGTCATCTTGGATTGATAGACCCATTCATGCGCATCGTTTGCCGCAAGCCCCATGATGTGGCCAAGACGATCCGGGCAAACTAGGTCGATCAGAATCCAGTCAGCCGCTGCCACACTGGAGGGGTGCACAAAGCCAAGAGGCGCGCTATTGATATAGTTCTCAACAGGCCTCCAGACGTTGATAAATCCTTAGTGCCCTGTGTTCCATTCCTTGGCTCTATCCGGCCCAAAATGTCGATGAGGCGCTGTTGAGCACCTTGCGCGCTGTAGTCGCTATGCACATTGCGAGCAGGTTTGCGATCTGAATCCGGATCATGCACCCGCACGGTGTGATCAAACACGATCACCTCTTTCGCCCCGACCTCTCGTTTTTAGAAGATCGGCCAGTTCGCGGTCATAGTCGGTTTTCCAGTGTTGATCTTCGGTAAATTCAGCCGCTTGAGTTGGCTCTTGAGCAAAGCTGATACAGTCCGCTTCAAATTTCACCGAGGCGTCGTCGCTGCGCACATCCCGAATATTTACAGTGGTTGCCACAAGCTCAGGCGAGATCAATTTGCCAACCACACCTCTGGCATCAATGTGAAACGCCTGCCGCGTATCGCTGTGAACATGGCAATTGAGAAGCTGAACATCAGCGAAGCAGGTCGCAGTCTTGGGTTGGTCCCTGCGGTCGCCAGTACAAGGCTTGCCAAACTTGAGAAAAACCTGGGGGCTGATCTTTTACACCGCTCCACGCGCGAGGTCAGCCTTTCAACCGAAGGGGCTGAATTTCCGCCCTTTGCCAGGGAACTGCTTGCGCAGGAAGGCGCCGCTCGCGCAGCACTTGGATTGGAAACCTGTGAGGTAAGCGGGACGTTGCGTTTTACAGCTCCCAGCAGTTTCGCACAGATGTACATCGCGCCAATAGTTCCAGAGTTTCTGAACGCCCATCCGAGGACAAGACTCGATTTACATCTCTCCGACAGCATGGTCGGGTTGATCGAAGGCAGTTTCGATCTGGCGCTGCGTCAGTCTGCCTTGGCGGACTCCAGCCTCAAAGCTCGTAAGCTGGCGGATAATCGCCGCATTCTTTGTGCGTCACCAGACTACCTCAACCGTCACGGGACACCACAAGAGCCAATTGACCTTGAAAATCATGCGTTGATCGGGTTTCAGGATTAGTCTGAGCGCAACCTAAGAACCGCCGACGGAAAGACAGGCGTCTTTGACCCGCAATCGGCGGGCTGTCGACTGATACTCTATGATGGACTGAGCCAAAAAGCAGCGACAATGGCAGGGGCTGGTATCTCCATGAACTCGACGTGTAGCGTTCACGATGAAATCCGCAAAGGTTCACTTGTCAGAGTGTTGCTGGAGTTTGATGTCGACGATCAGTCTGTATTGTGGCTGGTGTATCCCAAATCCAACGTGCTGACCGCCAAAGTCCGAGTGTTCATTGATTATCTGCGCGAGAAGATCGGTAGAGTACCGGTGTGGGAATTGCGCTGAGTTCTTGCAGATATTGGATATGACAATCCGCGCATACACGCCCATTGCTGTGCTCAGAATAAGTGCAGCGAAATGCTGCTTTGTTCCGCCGAGCAACCTTTCAACATCCCGAGCGGGCTCACTGACCATGACAGTACTTGCGCCACGTCAGCCCATACAAACCGGCGCAAGGTGCGCAAGCCAAACGATATCTACCAAGGTGTTGCGGGGTTACCCTGGGGTAACTGCACTCACCCTTCCAGCTGCGCCATCACCTCGTCACTGGCCTCGAAGTTGGTTGTGACGTTCTGCACGTCATCATCATCTTCCAGCGCATCAATCAGCTTCATCAGCTTTTGCATGCCCTCCAGATCCATCTCGGTCGTGGTTGTGGGGCGCCAGATCAGCTTGGTGGACTCGGACTCGCCCAGATCGCCTTCCAGCGCGTTCGACACCTCATTCAGGTCCGTATCCGCACACCAGATCACGTGACCGTCCTCGGTGCTTTCCACATCCTCGGCCCCGGCCTCGATGGCGGCCATCATGACTGTATCCGCATCCCCCGCCTCAACCGGATAGCTCACAGCACCCTTACGCTCGAACATGAAGCCAACGCTGCCCGTCTCGCCCAGGTTCCCGCCATTCTTGGTAAAGGTCGAGCGCACGGTCGAAGCCGTCCGATTGCGGTTGTCGGTCATTGCCTCGACGATGACAGCTACGCCATTGGGCCCATAGCCCTCATAGCGGATTTCTTCGTAATCCTCGCCATCACCGGCAATCGATTTCTTGATCGCACGATCAATGTTGTCCTTGGGCATCGACTGCGACTTGGCTTCTTTCACGGCCAGACGCAGGCGCGGGTTCTTGTCGGGATCCGGGTCGCCCATCTTGGCGGCGATGGTGATCTCTTTCGACAGTTTCGAAAACAGCTTGGCGCGCAGCTTGTCCTGACGCCCCTTGCGGTGCTGGATGTTTGCCCATTTTGAGTGGCCGGCCATGCGCGCCTCCTGTCTCGCAAATTCGGTGGTCCGGGCGTCTATAGGACATTGCCCGAGGGCGGGGCAAGGCCACCCTGTGCACCGGCGCAGCCCACCCGTGCGTGGCGCGCGCACCGCGCTCTGCTAGCTTACCCTCAAACAGAACGGAGGCGACGATGGGCGTGATGATCGAAGGCGTGTACGAGGCCGAAGACCCCGGCCCCGGCACTACAAAAAACGGGGCCTATGAACGGTCCAAAAGCACGCTGCGCAACTGGATCACACCAGACGGCCCCTATACCCCGGACGCAAGCCGTTACCACCTCTTTGTTGCATGGAACTGCCCATGGGCGCACCGCACGCTTCTGGTGCGGGCCGTGTTGGGTCTGCAGGACGCAATCAGCATCAGCATTGCAAAACCGCGCCGCACCGATCAGGGGTGGGTGTTTGATGCGGAGGGAGAATACGCGGACCCCGAACTGAACGCTCAGGCAGTGCATCAGGTCTACGCCCGCCAACATCCGGCTTATACGGGCCGCATCACGGTGCCTGTGCTCTGGGACAAAGACACAAATCAGATCGTCTCGAACGAAAGCGCCGACATCGTTCGGATGCTCAGCCTCGCCTTTGACCCTGACCGCCGGCTCTGCCCGTCACAACACGAGGCCGACATCGACCGCTGGAACACCCTGATCCACGCAAAGATCAACAATGGCGTCTACCGCGCCGGGTTCGCCCGCACGCAAGAGGCCTATGATTTAGCCGTCACCGACCTCTTCCACACACTGGACGATCTGGAACAGCACCTGTCTGCCCACCCAACGCTCGTAGGAGACCAACTGACCGAGGCCGACCTGCGCCTCTTCCCCACCCTCGCCCGCTTCGACGTCGCCTACCACTACGCATTCAAATGCAACCTCGCCAAACTCAGCGACTATCCCGCACTCTGGGACTACGCCCGCGCGCTCTATGCCCTGCCCGGCGTGGCAGAGACGGTCAAACCAGACATCTACAAGGCTGGCTACTATTCCCCATCCGAACTAAGGAACCCTCTCGGCATCGTCCCCGCAGGACCAAGGATCGACTGGTCTCAGCCCGCAAAACGCGTGATCAACGTCCACAAGCCAGTGTCGTTATGACATATAACGAACACCCTTCTTCTGGCCAAAAATACCTTGGGGTTTGGGGCAAAGCCCCGACAAAAATGGATAGCGTCGCCGTAAGGCGGCCTTTGGATCACCGTACGTTGCGTTAACCTCCGCCTCTCCGCCCGTTGGTGGTGTACAGGGGGTGCACGGGTGCTGCACGGGCGGTGACACCCGGTGTTCGGCGTCAATCTCCATGAAAACAAGGTAAACACGCGCATCGAATCGCACCCCTCAGAAACAACTGGCACCCCTGCCCGCGCATCCCTAACGTGCCCGTTATGACGACAGACCAGATTATCCTCTTCTCCCTGTTCGGTGCCGTATTCGGACTGCTGCTCTGGGGCCGCTTCCGCTATGACATCGTTGCCTTCTCCGCACTCATGCTGGGCGTCGTGTTGGGGGTCGTCCCAAGCGATGACGCCTTCTCGGGCTTCGGCCACCCGGCAACGCTGGTGGTGGCCCTGGTCCTCGTTGTCTCCGCGGGTTTGGTCCGCTCCGGCGCGGTCTTCCTGATCACCCGAACCCTCGTCGACGCCAGCCGTTCACTTGGCGCACATATCACGCTCATGGGTGCCATCGGCGGCGTGCTCTCGGCCTTCATGAACAACGTGGCAGCGCTCGCCCTCCTCATGCCCGTGGACATCCAGACCGCACGAAAAGCCGGGCGTTCCCCGGGCCTTAGCCTCATGCCTCTCAGCTTCGCCACAATCCTTGGCGGCATGGTCACATTGATCGGCACACCGCCCAACATCATCATCGCCTCCATCCGGGAAGACAGCCTTGGCGAACCCTTCCGCATGTTCGATTTCGCCCCTGTGGGCGGGGTGGCCGCCATTGCAGGGCTTGCTTTTGTGGCCCTGATCGGATGGCGCCTGATCCCGGCCCGTGCTGACGCCACAGCCGAGCTTGAGGACCTTGCAAGCTACATCGCCGAACTGGTGGTCCCGGAGGGCAGCAAGCACATCGGCAAGCGCCTGGCCGAGTTGGAAGAGGACGCGGAAAAGGCGGACGTCGCCATCGTTGGCCTCGTGCGCGATGGCAAACGCCGCTACGGCCGCGCCCGCAATTCCGAACTGCGCGCGGGCGATGCGCTGATCATCGAAGCCACGCCGGACGCACTGGATGAATTCCGCACGGCCACAGGTCTCGCCGTGGCGGACGCCGTCCGGGAAGAAAAGTTGAACGCCGCCGGAGAGGGTGTTGAAATCATTGAGGTTGTCGTCACTGACAGTAGCCGCCTCGTGGGCCGCACAGCGCAATCCGTGGGCCTCGCCTGGCGGCAGAACACGGTCCTTCTTGGCGTGTCACGCGCTGGGGTGCGCATCACCCGCCAAATCCGCCATACCGAGATTCGAGCCGGCGATATCCTCCTGTTGCTGGTGCCGCGCGACACCGGCAGTGATGTCACCAATTGGCTAGGCTGCCTGCCACTCGCCGAACGCGGATTGTCGGTTACGGCAGATGACAAGGTTTGGCTGGCCATCGGGCTATTTGTCGGCGCAGTCGCTGCGGCCAGCATTGGCCTGCTTTACCTGCCGATCGCCCTTGGACTTGTCGTCGTCGCCTACGTGCTATCCCGCATCATCCCCCTGTCAGAACTCTACACCCATATCGAATGGCCCGTTGTTGTGCTGCTGGGCTCCATGATCCCGCTTGGGGCCGCGCTTGAGACCTCAGGAGGAACAGAACTGATTGCGGGATGGCTAGTCGCGTTGACCGACGGCCTGCCCGCCTGGGCCGTGCTCACGGTGCTGATGGTGGTGACGATGAGTCTTTCGGACGTGCTCAACAACACGGCGACAACCATCGTTGCTGCACCCGTAGGCATTCAGATGGCACATACCCTCGGCGTGTCGCCTGACCCTTTCTTAATGGCGGTTGCCGTGGCCGCCTCGTCGGCGTTCCTCACCCCGATCGGCCACAAGAACAACACGCTGATCCTTGGCCCGGGCGGCTATCAATTTGGGGACTACTGGCGCATTGGCTTGCCGCTCGAAGTCATCGTCGTGGCCGTATCGATCCCAGCCATCCTCCTATTCTGGCCGCTTTGAACAGCCTCCGATGCTGCAAAGACCCCGAGCAGCTTTCCGTCCCGAGCAACGGCTGACCAAGGGTCAATATTGCGCGCCGACAATTCCGGCGTCTAACGTGACCCTTAGGGAGAGAGATTATGGATATACTCATTAACGTGGTGCTGCCACTGTCGTTGGCAATCATCATGCTAAGCCTCGGCATCGGCCTGACATTCGGGGATTTCGGGCGAGTACTGCGTACCCCCAAGGCCTTTGCCATTGGTGCAGTTGCGCAAGTCGTTCTGCTACCTGTCGTAACCTATATCACAGTGCGCGCCTTTGGCCTTGGGCCCGAGATCGCGGTGGGTTTCATGCTGCTCAGTTTCTGCCCCGGCGGAGTGACCTCGAACATGATCTCGCGGCTTGCAAAGGGCGATGTTGCCCTGTCGGTGTCGTTGACCGCCGTGATTAGCCTGCTGAGCATCCTCACGGTGCCTGTTTTGGCCGCTTGGTCCGTTGTACACTTCATGGGTGATGCCGCGCCCGATGTGTCCGTGACCTCACTCGCTATTGCGATGTTCCTGATCACGACCCTTCCGGTGCTCATTGGTGTTCTGACCCGCCACTTTGCCACCGGGTTTGCGACCCGCATCGAACCGCTGCTGACCAAGATCGCGACCGTTCTGTTCATCGTTATCGTCCTTGCCGCCCTCGCAGGAAACTGGGATCTGTTCATCGAAAACCTCGGCACGTTGGGTCCAGCCCTGATCATCCTGAACGCCCTTCTGCTGGTCTTAGGCCTTCTCCTTGCGCGCGCGAGCGCCTTGCCCTGGGACCAGTCCAAAACCATCTCGATTGAAACAGGCATCCAGAATGCCACCCTCGGCATCACCCTGGCGGCCCTGATCTCGGGCCAGTCCGAGGGCTTCAGCGCCATGGCTTTGCCCTCTGCCGTTTATGGCATCACAATGTACATTGTCGCCGCGCCCTTCGTGGCGTGGTTCCGCAGCCGCTAAGGGAGAGTGTGATGGACCAGGCAGACGCCATTGTTGTTGGATCGGGCCTTGCCGGTCTGGCCGCCGCCGCCGAGCTTGGAGACCGCGGCAAGCGGGTGATCATCGTTGATCAGGAACCGCGCAGTTTCTTAGGCGGTCAAGCCTTCTGGTCCTTGGGCGGCCTCTTTATGGTCGACACGCCCGAGCAGCGACGCATGGGTATCCGCGACAGTCGCGAACTGGCCCTGAACGACTGGATGGGCAGTGCGCAGTTCGATCGGGACGAAGACGCGATGCCGCGCAAATGGGCCGAGGCCTACATCGACTTTGCCGCGGGTGAAATGCGCCCGTGGCTGCATGCGATGGGGCTACGCTGGTTCCCCATTGTGGGCTGGGCCGAACGGGGGGGCAGCTATGCCGACGGGCACGGCAATTCCGTGCCCCGCTTTCACATCACATGGGGCACCGGGCCCGGCATCATCGAACACTTTGTCCGCCGCTGCGAAGAGCATGAGAAGGCGGGCCTGATCCAGTTCAACTTCCGCCACCAGGTCGACCGGATCGAGATGGAGAACGGCACGGCCAAGGGCGTGAGCGGCACGCTGCTGGCCGAGGATGGGGCTGAACGCGGGCAGGCAACCAACCGGGATGCGGTCAGTGAATTTGCCCTGCACGCATCATCCGTGATTGTCACCTCGGGCGGCATCGGTGGAAATTTCGAGATGGTCCGCAAGGTGTGGCCCACAAACCGCCTTGGTCCAGCGCCCAAAGATATGGTGGCGGGTGTGCCTGCCCATGTGGATGGCCGCATGATCGGCATATCAGAGGCGGCAGGTGGGCATGTCATCAACGGCGACCGCATGTGGCACTACACCGAAGGGGTCAAGAACTGGGACCCGATTTGGCCCAGCCACGGCATCCGCATCCTACCTGGCCCTTCGTCGATGTGGTTCGACGCCGAGGGCAACCGCTTTGCGCCCCCCGCCCTGCCCGGTTTCGACAGCATGTCGACCCTGCGGGACATTTTGGCAACCGGGTATGATTATAGCTGGTTCGTGCTAACGCAGAAGGTCATCAAGAAGGAGTTTGCACTGTCAGGCTCAGAACAGAACCCAGACCTGACGTCCAAGAAATGGTCTGAGGTGATCAAACAGCGCATCCTTTCCGGCAAGAAAGCGACGGCACCGGTCGAAGCGTTCAAGGAAAAAGGCGAAGACTTTGTCGTCGCAAACGACCTTGGAACGCTCGTGCGGGGAATGAACCAGATCGCAGGTGGCAACTTGATAGACGAGGCAAAGCTGCGCGCCCAGATCGAAGCCCGAGACGCCCAGATCGACAACCCGTTTTCCAAGGATGCACAGATGATGGCGATCCATGCCGCACGCAACTATCGCGGTGATCGATTGCTGCGCACCGCCAAGCCACACAAGTTCCTCGACCCGGCCAACGGTCCCCTGATCGCCGTCAAACTGCACGTTCTGACGCGCAAAACGCTGGGCGGCCTGCACACCACGCTCGACAGCCAAATGATCGGCGCAGACGGGCAACCTGTCCCCGGCCTGTTCGCAGCGGGCGAAGTCGCGGGCTTTGGCGGCGGCGGCTATCACGGCTACAACGCGCTTGAGGGAACGTTCCTGGGTGGCTGCATCTTCTCGGGACGCAACGCCGGACGGTCAAAATCGATCGCCTGATGGCCCACCGACACGCGCCTGACGCGCTGGCTCCAGATGCACTGGCGCTTCACCAAAAAGATGCGCGACACCCACGTCATCGAACATGGCCCAGCGGGCAGCGATCAACTGAAAATGCCGCGTCTCGCACCCCCATGCGTCGCGTGAAAAGCGTGATCGCCAGACCCCTTCGACACGCATGGGCAATTGGATCGTATCGATCCCCTCATCACGCCACCCCGCCGTTTTGGACCGCGCCTGAAACAGCATTGCCCGCAACCGCGCCTCAAGGCTCTTGGCTTGTTTGGCGCGCCGTCCGGCAAACAACACCTGAATGGCGGCCCCATCGCGCAGAAAACCACGCACAACCAGATCCTGCCGGTTGTTGCGATGAACCTGAGGCACAAGCCCAACGGTGATCCGCCGCACCGGTGAGCGAAACAATCCGTTATCCTCGTAAGCGGGGGTGATAAGATGCGCGGGGCGGCGAAGGTCGGGCATGGCATGTGCTGAGGTTGACTATCCCTCCGCATAGCAGCCCCGCGTTAACGGAACGTTGCCGTCAAAGAGGCCAGATAAATGGAATAATGGCCGAGGCCAGAAGCCCCACACTCAGGTTCAGCGGAATGCCTACACGCATGAAATCCGTGAACTTGTAGCCGCCCGGGCCGTAGACCAGCATGTTGGTTTGATAGCCTATGGGCGTCGCGAATGAGGCCGAGGCGGCCACCATCACCGCGACGACCAAGGGACGCGGGTCAATTCCCAGGGCCGTTGCCAGACCGATGGCAATCGGCGTGACGACCACCGCAACGGCATTGTTACTGACAAGCTCGGTCAGAACCGATGTTAGCAAGTACACCGCCCATACAATCAGAAAGGGCGGCAAAACCATCAGACCCGGCGCAATCGCATCAACGATCAGCGACACGGCCCCGGTCGCCTCCAATGCCGCGCCAATGGCAAGCATGGAGAAAATCAACGCCAACAGGCGACCGTCGACAAATGAAAACGCCTCATCCGCGTCGATGCAGCGGGTAAGCAAAACGACCGCCACCGCCAAAACAGACAGCATGAGGATCGGTGCAACACCAAAAGCAGCCAATATGACAATGCCCAGCAACGCAGCCAGCGCAATCGGGGCGTGACTGCGGCGGTACTCACGCTGCGACGGCTTGGAAACATCGACCATATCCATGTCTGCAGCCAAACGCTGGATGTCTTCGGGCGCCCCTTCCAGGAGCAACGTGTCGCCCACTTTGACCACCAATTCGTCAAGCTGCAGCCCGATGTTCTGGTTCCGGCGATGCACAGCAAGGGGATAGACGCCGTAGCGACGGCGCAAGCGCAATGTCCCCAGCGACCGGCCCACCATTCTGCAGCCCGGCGTAATGAGCACCTCGACCGTTGTCGTTTCAACCGCACCAACTTGGTCAATGCGTTTGAGCTCCTTGTTGCGTTGTAGGCTCAGAAGCTCGGTCATCTGCGTGCGCAGAACCACGCGGTCCCCAACCTGCAACTCCACCCCCTGCATATTGCGGCGCAAGGATTCGTCCCCGCGGATCACATCGACCAGACGCACGCCGTCACGCTTGAACAGCTGAACGCCCGTGACCTCACGCCCCACAAGGTTCGAATCCGGCGGGATCACCGCTTCGGTAAAGAACTTCATGCGGCTGCGGTCACTTAACAACCCCGCCATGCTGTCCCGGTCCGGCAGCAGCATTGGTCCGAAAAAGCGGAGATAGATCATGCCCCAGATCACTAGGATGATGCCCAGCGGGGTCACTTCGAAGATGGTAAATGGCTCCATCCCCTGGGTTCGGGCCACACCATCCACCAGCAGGTTTGTCGAAGTTCCGATCAGGGTGAGCGTACCGCCCAAGATCGCGGCATAACTGAGCGGAATAAGCATCTTCGACGGGCGCAGCCCCATGGTCTTGGCCAGTTGAATGATCACCGGGATCATCACAACCACAACAGGCGTGTTCGACACGATCGCCGAGCTTAAGATCACAAAAGCCATCAACAGGACGACGGCAATCGCTGGGTTGGTGCGGGCCTTTCGATCAGCCAGCCCCGTAAAAGCGTCCAGCGCGCCCGTTCGCACAAGCGCACCCATAATGATGAACATGGACGCAATGGTCCAAGGTGCGGGGTTCGACAACACTGCTAGGGCGTCATCGTAGGGCAGCGCGCCCGTGGCCAGCATCAGGGCGGCCCCGCCAATGGCGACCACCTCGGTCGGAAAGACTTCGCGCAGAAACAGCACGAACATCACGCCGACGACCACCAGTGTCAGAATGGCATTACCTGTTTGCGAAAGCTCAATAAGCCCCATGGGCGTGGCCCTTGTTCATGCGCACATCAGCGCGCACTGTCCCCCAAGGGACCGACCTCTGCAACCCGTGCGCGACGCGGTTGGACCAGAAACATGCCCACAATCATAAGGGCGAGCGCACTCCACACCGTCGGCGCATAGGTTTCACCAAGGATCAGACGCGCCCAAAACACACCGAAGAGTGTGACGAGAAAGCTGACCTGAACGGCAAAGACCGGCCCGGCACGCCCCACCAACCAGACATATCCCGCGTAAATCAGCACATGCGTTGTTGCACTGATGGCGAGTGCGATGTCCGGGGCACCAAACGGCGGGCGCGGATCGATCCACTGATCACTGAAGACGGCAAGCGGCAAGGCAATGATGGCACCGACAATGGAGGCACCCCACAGGACCTGAATAGCGTCCAACCCGGCAGTGCCCCAGCGCGCGACATAGTTGCCCTCGAAGGCATAGAACAGGCCCGAGATCAGCCCCACACCAACCCAGATGACGGGGATCGCCCCGGCCAGCGCAGCGTTGGGCAGCACAATCATCAGCACGGCTGTCAATCCGACGAGCAACCCTATGAAACGCCGCCATTCGAACCGGTCCAGACCAAGCGTCAGCGCGATGGGAAAGGCCCAGATCGGAATCATCGACAGCAGGATCGACATGATGCCTGACGGCAGATGCACCGCAGCCTGATAGCTGGCCGAGTTCGGCAACACGGATCCAATCAAGGCAATGACAAGATAGACGCGAAGATGCGTCCGGCCCCAATGCAACCGCACATTTTTCAGAAGACCCAGTGCCGTCATCACGACAGCGCCGATCACCAATTGCCAGAACAAGAGGCCGAAGTGCTGATAACCCGTGCTGACCGCGATCTTGGTCAACGGCATGGTCAGGCCCCACCCCGCCCCTAGCAGGATCAGCACGGCGGTAAAGCCCAGCGCTGCTTCGCGTGTCATGGACCGCAGGTTTGCAACAGACCACCTTCGCGCACCATTTCGATGCGCGTGGCACGACCGTCATTCCCGGTCTCAACATACACACCGGACAGGGTTGCGGGGCCCAGGGCCGGTTGGAACCGTTCTTTGGGCATGCCAGTGATGAAACGGCGCAATGGCTCGTCGCGCTGCATGCCAATGACCGAATTGTAATCGCCACACATGCCCGCATCTGTCAGATAGGCGCAGCCTTTGGACAGGATCATGGCATCAGCAGTCGGCACATGCGTATGTGTCCCAACCATCAGGCTCGCCCGCCCGTCACACCAATGGCCCATGGCCATCTTCTCGGACGTTGCCTCGCAATGAAAATCCACAATGATCGCATCAGCCTGCCCGCCCAGCGGAGGGGTACGGAACACGGTCTCACGCGCCGAAACCGGGTCATCAAAGGCGCGTTTCATGAACACCTGCCCGAGGGCCTGTGCCACCAGCACTTTTGTCCCGTTGCGCGCCGTGAAGAGGCGCGCACCCTTGCCGGGTGCCGCCTTGGAATAATTGAGAGGGCGGATGATGCGCGGTTCCTCCTCGATGAACCGCAACATATCCTTCTGGTCAAAGGCGTGATCGCCCAGGGTCACGCAATCTGCACCGGCCTCAAGCAACAGCTTTGCATGCGCGCCGGACAGGCCCATGCCAGAGGTCGCGTTCTCTCCGTTCACCACGACAAAGTCGAGGTTCCAGTCGGTGCGCAAGCGCGGCAGATGATCGGTGATCGCCTGCCGACCGGCCCGGCCCATGACGTCACCCAGGAAAAGAAGTTTCATACTTGCCCATATGCCGCGATCCACAGGTGCGGCAAGCGAAATGCACGTACGGACTCACCTTGCCCCTTTCAAAACCCAAATGGACGGCCACAGTCAGGCTGCTCGCCCGGTCAAACTTCAATGATTTCGGTGTCCGTGACGATCAGGTCCAGCGGCTGATCTGTTGGCTCCAAAGGCAGCTCCGCCATCTCTTGCGCGCCGTAAGCAAACCCAATGGCCAAGGTTGCGCGTCGGCCGCGCAATCCCTCCAGCGTGCGATCATAAAACCCGCCGCCATACCCCAAACGCCCGCCCGCGCGGGTAAAGGTCACCAACGGCACAATGACAATCTCCGGCTCAAGCAGCTCTTCGATGGCCGGCACTTGCGCACCAAATGGGCCATCCGTCATCGCACAGCCCGGAATCCACTGCGAAAATACCAAAGGTAACCCTGCGCCGCGGATAACCGGAACAGCAACAGGACCATGCGCGGATGCCTCAGCCATAACGGGCAGCGGGTCGATCTCGGACCGGATCGGCATATAACCGGCCAGAGGCACGCCGCGATAGCCTGCCAACACAGATGACAACAGACCGCTCGCGCCTCCCATATCCAGATCAAACGCCGCCTTGCGGGCAGCAAACGCCTGTTTCCGGATCGCGGCCTTGTCCTCGGTCAACGACATGAATGCCCTCCTTCGGGACGGCGGGCGGGGCGTCTTTGCCGCAGGCAAACAGCGGCCGCCCCCGTCACAGCAACACCAACGCAGCCAGCCCAAGAAAGGCAAAGAACCCAACGACGTCCGTCACGGTGGTCACAAACGCTCCCGACGCCAGCGCCGGGTCGATCCCAACACGGTCCAGAATGATCGGAATGCCCGTCCCGGCCAGACCCGCCACCACCATGTTCACCACCATGGCTGCCGCAATCACGTAACCCAGTGCAGGCGATCCGAACCAGATCACGCCAACGACCCCCATCACAACGGCAAAGACAGCCCCATTGATCAACCCGACAAGAACCTCGCGCCGGATCACGCGCCATACGTTCGCGCCCGTCAAATCCTTGGTGGCAATGGCCCGCACGGCCACCGTCAATGACTGGGTTCCAGCATTTCCACCCATTGAGGCCACGATCGGCATCAGAACGGCCAGTGCCACGATCTGCGCAATTGCCATTTCGAACTGAGCGATGACAAGCGATGCAAGTATCGAAGTCACGAGGTTCACCGCCAGCCATGGAATGCGCCGCTTCGTGGTCTCGCGCACGCGGTCGGACAGGGCCGACTCTTCGCCCACTCCCGCAAGACGCAGGATATCTTCCTCGTGCTCCTCATCCAGTACGGCCATGGCATCATCAATGGTGATCAAGCCAATCAATCGCCCCTCGTCATCAACCACGGGGGCCGAGATCAGGTGATACTGGTTAAACGCATAGGCCACGTCGCTTTCATCCTGACTGGCCGGGATCACTTGAAAGGTTTCTTCCACCAGATCGGCCAGCGGAACCTCGCGGCGCGAACGCATCAGCTTGCCAAGGGTTACGTTCCCCACCGGATGCAGTCGCGGGTCTATCAGAACGATATGATAGAACTGCTTGGGCAGTTCGTCTTCGTCCGCACTCCGCAGCCGGTCAATGGCCTCACCCACCGTCCAATGCTCGGGCGCCATGACCACCTCGCGCTGCATGAGGCGGCCGGCAGAGTATTCAGGAAAGGTCAGCGACTGCTCAACCAGTGCCCGGTCCGTGTCTTCCAGCACGTCCAAGATCTGTTCTTGCTGCGCGTCGTCCAGATCTTCAATCAGGTCGACCACATCATCGCTGTCCAGATCACGCACCGCATCGGCGAGAACGGTGGGCTTAAGTACGCCAATCACCTCTTCCCGGATCGACTCATCCAGTTCCGACAGGATGTCACCGTCAAACTCACGGTCATACAGGCGTATCAGGCGTGACCGGTCAAAGGCGTTGATCTGTTCCAGAAGGTCGGCGATGTCCGCCGCGTGCAGCGGCTCCATCAACTTGGTCAGCTGGTCACGATCCTCGATGTCAACGGCATAGAGGATCGCGGAAACATCCTTGCGTTCAAGGACATAGGCATTGTCATCTGTTGCGGGATCGGTCACGTCGGTCTGATCTGACATGGCGTGCGTCTCCCTTTCCGTCGCGTCGTGGGCGACCATAGGGCGCGGCCCCTGTGCTGACAATGGGCCCGATTTCGCTTTGCGCCGCCAGCTGCCCCCCGGCATAAGACGGGCATGACAAATGCGCATCTTTTGACCGGCCACGTGCTGACCTTTAACGGCGATCCTTTCGTTGAACCTTGGAACACAGCGGTACAAGTCCTGGAAAACAGCGCCGTTCTGGTCGAGGACGGGACAATTGCCGCTGTTGGAACCGATGCATTGTCGCAAGGCGCTCAGGCAACGCGCCACGACTATACCGGCCATCTGATCTGCCCCGGCTTCATGGACGCCCATGCGCACTACCCACAGACCGCTATCATCGCATCCTGGGGCAAACGCCTGATCGACTGGCTGAACACCTATACTTTTCCCGAAGAAATGCGGTTCGAAGACCCTACCTATGCGAAGGCAACGGCGGAGCGGTATCTGGACCTTTTGCTCGATCACGGCACAACATCCGTCGCGAGCTTTTGCACGATCCACCCAGAAAGCGTTGACGCCCTGTTCAATGCGGCAGCCGAGCGCAACATGGCTGTGGTCGCGGGCAAGACCTGTATGGACCGCAACGCTCCTGACGGTCTGCGCGACACCGCGAAGTCAGCCTATGACGACAGCAAGACGCTGCTGGAGAAATGGCATGGTCAGGGTCGCGCGCGCTATGCCATCACGCCCCGCTTTTCACCCACTTCGACCGAGGATCAGCTGTCCGCGCTTGGCGCACTATGGGCCGAGCACCCCGATGCCCTGATGCAAACACATCTGAGCGAACAGGTGGACGAAATCGAATGGGTGCGTGGTCTTTATCCGCACGCCCGCGACTACCTCGACACCTATGAGCAGCACGGGCTTCTGGGCGAACGTGGCCTCTACGGTCACGCCATCCATCTTGAGGCGCGCGAGATCGACCAATTGCGCGCGGTGGGCGCGGGCCTTGTCCACTGCCCTACCTCCAATACATTCATCGGATCAGGTCTGTTTGACCTTATGGGCTTGGCCGCAAACGGCATACATACAGGCCTCGCAACGGACACCGGCGGTGGCTCATCCTTCTCAATGCTGCGATCCATGGCTGCCGCTTATGAGATTGCGCAGCTCCGCGGCACCGCAGTACACGCCGCACAGCTTTTGTGGCTCGCTACGGCAGGGTCGGCCCGGGTACTGCACCGCGCGGATGAGATTGGCAGCATCGCTCCCGGGCTGGTCGGGGACTTGTGTATCCTCGATCTCGCTTCGACCCCGGCGATCGCACAGCGCCATGCGCGCGCCGAAAACATCTGGGATGCAATCTTCCCAACGCTCATGATGGGTGATGACCGGGCCATTGCGGATGTTTGGGTGGGCGGGCAGCGCCGCACCTAGCAGGGCGCCGCCAACACCATGACCCAAATGTTGCCCGGCGCTTGGGCCAGGCCGACGGCTTCTGCTTTGCGATGCAGGATATTGCGCCGATGCCCGCGCGATCCCATCCACGACGTCATCACCTCGGACAGGCTGCGTTGGCCTGCGGCTATGTTTTCCGCGCCAAAGCAGTACCGATACCCAACACGGTCCAAACGTTGACCAATGTCAGATCCATCCGATCCTTTATGGGCAAAGAACCCAGCGCGCACCATGTCTTCGGCATGGGCACGCGCTGCAGCCTCCAGCTTGGCATCGTAAACAAGCGGCGCGCGGTTCTGCGCGGCACGCTTGGCGTTGATTGCTGCCATTGCCGTTGGATCGGCTGCCGCAGCGTTCGCCACCAGGATCAGGGCAATGGAAAACAAAACGTGTTTCATAGGGCAGCGCTCAGGTTTCGGGCCATCTCGTTCTGGCGTGCGATGACCTGTGACAGATCAATGGTCGTCAACTGCCCGTCACGCACAACCTGTCGCCCTTCAACAAACAGATCCCGCACCGTCGTTGGGCCAGCCAGCAACAACGCCGCCGGGTCCCAACTGCCCGCAGCCTCGATCCCGCTGATATCCCAGATGGCCACATCTGCCCGCGCACCCACTTGCAGACGCCCGCATTCAGGGCGGCCAAGAATATCGGCCCCGCCGCGCGTTGCAATCTCCAATGCCTCCTGCGCGCTCATCGCATCTGCTCCCGTTGCCACCCTCTGCAACAACATGGCCTGTCGCGCCTCGGCCACCAAATTGCCCGCATCGTTGCTGGCAGAGCCGTCAACACCCAGGCCAACTGGCACGCCCGCATCGCGCATGGCCCGCACCGGCGCAATGCCAGACCCGAGGCGACAGTTCGAACAGGGGCAATGTGCAACGCCGGTGCCCGTCCGGGCAAACAGGTCAATTTCATCCGCATCCAGCTTCACACAATGCGCATGCCATACATCAGGCCCAACCCAGCCCAGATCCTCTGCATATTGCCCTGGCCGACATCCAAATTGCGCAAGAGAATAGGCGATATCCTCATCATTCTCGGCCAGATGGGTGTGCATCATCACCCCCTTGTCCCGCGCCAGCAAAGCCGCATCACGCATCAACTCACGACTGACCGAGAATGGCGAACAAGGTGCAACACCGACCCGGCACTTGGACCCGGGTTCAGGGTCATGAAAGCCATCGATCACCCGCGCCATGTCCTCCAGAATGGCCGCTTCATCCTCAACCAGCCCGTCCGGTGGCAACCCGCCCGCACTCTCGCCAATGCTCATGGCGCCGCGCGTCGGATGGAACCTCAACCCGACCTCTTGCGCGGCGGCAATCGTGTCTTCGAGCCGGACACCATTCGGGTAGAGGTACAAATGATCTGAGGACAGTGTGCAGCCAGACAGGGCCAATTCGGCCAACCCGATCTGCGCAGATGTGAACATATGCTCAGGTGTGAAGCGCGCCCAGATGGGATAAAGGGCTTGCAACCAGCCAAAGAGCGGCGCGTCTTGCGCCTGCGGCACAGCGCGCGTCAACGTCTGGTAAAGGTGGTGATGCGTGTTGACCAAGCCCGGTGTGACAATACAGCCCGCCCCATCGACGATCTCGGCCGCTGACTCCAGCTCATGCCCAATTTCGGCCACTTGTCCGTTCCGCAATAGCACATCGGCATCCCGCAGAATACGACGGTTGTCGTCCATCGTCACGACGTGTGCCGCACGCCGGATCAGGGTTGCCGTCACAGATGGCCCGCCAGAATGTCCAGCGCCGCGCGATGAATGTCGGCATTTGCGGCAGCAACCACGCGACCGCCATCATGCACCGGGCCACCCGACCAATCCGTGACAATGCCACCGGCCGCTTCAATGAGACCGATAGGGGCCTGAATGTCATAGCTGTTCAAGCCGGCCTCGATCACCAGATCGATCTGACCGGCGGCCAAAAGCGCATAGGCATAACAATCCATGCCGTAACGCACCAGTTTGACGCACTCTGCCACGGCCTCGAACCCGGCCCGTTCTGCCTCCGTGCCAACCTCGGGAAACGTCGTAAACAGAACGGCGTCGGACAAAGGACGCGGCGCTCGTGTCGCAAGTGCATGCTGCCCCAGCGGGCCGCGCAAATGCGCGTGACCATCTGCCCCCCAGAACCGTTCCCGAATGTAAGGCTGGTCGATCATGCCAAAAAAGGGGCCATTCCCATCACCAACGGCGATCAAAACGCCCCATGTTGGCGTACCCGATACGAACCCGCGGGTACCGTCGATCGGATCCAACACCCATGTGAGGCCACTGGATCCGGACTGCGCGCCAAACTCTTCGCCCAGAATGGCGTCGTCCGGACGCTTGTCCGCCAGCACAGCGCGCATCGCCTGTTCTGCAGCGCGATCCGCTATGGTCACTGGATCATACCCGTCAGACGCCTTGTTTTCGTCGCCGAGGTCACGCGCGCGAAAATGCGGCAAGATGGCAGTCGCAGCCGCGTCTGCCATAGAATGGGCCACTTCGGCCAACTCAGAAATAAGTGTGCTCATACCAATCGGGTGCCAGAGTGGCACCCGTGACGCAAGCCCGGACTACATCGAAGAGATCAGGCGACGTCGCTCAAAACCCGTGCAAGCTCGAAAAGGCGGCGGCGCTGTGCCTCGGGGATCGCGTAATATGTACGGACCAGCTCCATTGCCTCTTTGTCGCTGAGCATATCGGCAGGGACAGCCCCGGTCACCGCAGCCTGGCTGACATCTTCCTTCAGACCTTCGAAGAAAAAGGCAGCAGGAACGCCCATCGCTTCTCCGATATCCCAAAGACGGGACGCGCTGACGCGGTTTGCCCCGGTCTCGTACTTCTGAATCTGCTGAAATTTGATGCCAACCATGTCAGCCAGCTTTTGCTGGGTCATCCCGATAAGCCACCTACGCTGCCGGATACGCTTCCCGACATGTACATCAACCAAATGTGCCATGGTGCTCCCAACCCTGTGATGTCGTTATGGGCGCGCTTTGCGCCCATTTGAATGGCGCGTTCCGTACTCTCGCGCCGTGTTCATTGGCAATATAATACGTATGACATGCCCAATTTTCAATGAAAGATACCCGCTTGACGGGAATCGCATGCGCGGTTTTCAGCCATAAGGCGTGTCGTCACAAGTGATACTTTGACCAAGGAGAACTTGTGCCTCCTGGATTCCAAATGGTACCAACATCAGAATGGAAATCAAATTCTCTATACTTTTCAACATACTAAATCGCAACACTTAGAGTTCTCGTTGATCCGCCGCAGCGGTAACACGTGATGACTACCAAAGTAACCACAATTTTATCTAGGTCAGCAGGGATGACAGGCACGCCCGTCGATTGGCCGATTTCCGCCCAATCACCTCCGCGCTGCCCCTGATGTCAGCGGTTCGCGACGGCGCGCAAGGTCGTTGCGTCCGGCGCCGCGAAAGCGCGACGCAGGAAACCGACAAGCGCGTCATGCACCTCGTTGACCGCACCTCCCGCTCCATACAGATTGATACTGTGCATTGGCAGGTCAGGCAACGCGCCCCCATGCTCGATCCGATCCAGATGCGGCGGCTCGGTCCCTTCGATCATGGTGTGCACAGCAAGATCCGCGCTCACTGTTGCCTCGATCGTGCGGTCGCTCTCGGTTTCGACTACGACGTCCCAGGGGATATCCGCGGCGTCCAATCGCTCAACAACGCGGGGGCGGAACGTGCATTGCCGACCAAAGGCCAGTTTCAACGGCCGTTGCCGCCAAGCCGACCCACCGGGGGCACCCACCCAGCACAACGGCTTCGTGCATAGCTGCTCACCCCCGGCATCCATACCAGTTTCCGTCGTTAGGATGATGTCACAGGCACCCTTTGCGAACTCGGCCTTCAACCGACGTGTGTATGAACTGTCCAGTTGCACCTTAACACGGGGGAAAGCTGCGTGGAATTGCTTCAACACGCGGGGAATGGCCGGGTAGACGATGTCGTGCGGCACACCCAGCGTGATCTCGCCTTCATAGGCCTGATCGGTCAAACGGGTGATGACCTCGTCATTCAACGCCACCATGCGGCGGGCAAAGACCAGCAACTGCTCGCCCGAGGCCGTCAACGCGATGGTCCGGCCGGATCGGTCGAACAGGTCTAGACCCAACAACTCCTCCAACCGTTTCAACTGCATCGACACAGCCGACTGTGTCAGATGCAAAAACCCTGCGGCACGGGTAACGCCGCCGCTCTCAGCGACCGCGACAAACGACCGAAGCGTCGTGATGTCCAAGTTCCTCACATCACACTCCCTGATACTTCACATCAAAAACATTCGTTTTAAGAATGTGTCATAATCCCCCATATACATCATGACAGTTGATTTGACTTCGGTCAATCATCACAGAATTAGAAAGGACAGCCCAATGGCATTTACAGACATCACCACCCGTCACACCAATATGAAGCCTGCAGCACGTCGCCTTCCGACGCTCGGCACGTTGCTTGATGTCTGGAAGTCCCGTCGCGCGCTGGCACGTCTGGATGCGCGGCAACTGGACGACATTGGCATCAGTGCAGACCGCGCTGAACGCGAAAGCGCAAAGCCGATCTGGGACGTCCCCGCCACCTGGCGTGACTGAACAATCGGCCATGTGTGCGTGTACTGTGCGGCATTTATGACAAAACTGGTCGGAATGTCGCATCGAACCGGTAGGAAAGCCCCGAAAAACCCTTGAATGACAGGGGAACTGACCCGATATTTAGCCCAATGCGGGCGGAAATCCGCGACCGGCGGATCAGCCGCCGGGAATGGTATCAATTTGGAGGTCAGTCATGGCTGAGTTGAATACGATCCGGTCCGCGGCCGGTACACGCGCCGCCCAGATCGATGCGGGCCTACGCGCGCATATGAACAAAGTGTATGGGACCATGTCTGTCGGCATGCTCATCACTGCACTGGCGGCATGGGCTATTGCTGGCCTGGCTGTCACATCCGACCCGACAGGTGCAACCGTCGCCCTGCGTGAAGGCCAGTACCTGACCGGCCTCGGCACCGTACTGTACACCACCCCGCTGCGCTGGGTCGTGATGTTTGCACCCCTTGCTTTCCTGCTGTTTGGCTGGGGCGCTCTGATGCGCCGTGGCTCCGCAGCCGCCGTACAGCTGGGCTTCTTCATCTTCGCCGCCGTCATGGGCGTGTCGATGAGCTCGATCTTCCTGGTGTTCACCGCCTACTCGATCACGCAGACCTTCCTGGTCACCGCGATCGCCTTCGCAGGTCTCAGCCTCTATGGCTACACCACGAAGAAAGATCTGAGCGGTATGGGCACCTTCCTGATGATGGGTGTGATCGGCCTGATCGTGGCGATGATCATCAACATCTTCTTGCAGTCGCCTGCAATGATGTTTGCCATCTCGGCCATCGGCGTTCTGATCTTTGCTGGTCTGACAGCGTTCTACACGCAGGACATCAAGAATACATATGTGGCACACGCCGCACATGGTGATCAGGAATGGCTGGAGAAAGCCGCCATTGACGGCGCGCTCAGCCTCTACATCTCGTTCCTGAACATGTTCCAGTTCCTGCTCATGTTCATGGGCCAGCAGGAATAGCCTGCACAAACAGACACGCGAAAAGGCCGGTCCAAGCGACCGGCCTTTTTTATTTTGGAAAGGGGTGTTCATGACTGTGATCAAACGCGGCACAGCCCGCACTGAAAATGGCAAGGCCGACGATCCACTGGGCCGTTACACAGCCGAACGGATCAGCGACACCGGCGGGCTCAGCCAGTTCGGGGCATTCATTGAAACGCTCCCGCCCGGGTCCGCTTCATCCTTCAACCACTGGCACGAAGCGCTAGATGAAATGATCCTTCTGCTCTCAGGGACAGTCACGCTGATCGAAGATAGTATCGAAACCGTACTCGAACCCGGCGACGCAGCGACCTGGGCGGCTGGTGTGCCCGTCGGCCATAATCTGCGGAACGATAGTGACAGTGACGCGCGCTATCTCGTGATCGGAACAAGGGCGCCAAGTGACCGCGTGACCTATCCAACCCGGGACCGCGTTCTCATCTACGACCGAACCACAGACACCCGCCGGTACGAGACACTGGACGGCCACCCTAGTACCAAACCGGATTGACCAGTCAAAGCTCTTGCAACATCCGCAGGGACGGAAAGACGATGCCAGCGGCCAGAGGCACATCTATTCGCCCAATCACCCGAAAACCGACCGCTTCATAGAACGGGACCGCCGTTCGGGTTGCCCAGCACTCCAACCGCGTAACTCCGCTAGTCCGGGCCACGTCGAATGTGTGCTGCATCAGGCGACGCCCCACCCCACGCCTCAGCGCACGATCATCTGTCACAACATGCCGGATATGACCAAGGGTTCGGTCCGTCTTATCCCGGGTCCACCCGCCAGCACCCAGGATGCGACCATCCTCTTCGACGACGTAATACGTGCCACTGGCCAGCAACTCGGGCCGCGCCCGACTGATGATTGGCAAGGCCGTTACCAGAACTGAAGGTGGGTAGTCCGCCTTTAGCAGTTTCGGATAAGTGCGGGCCAGAAGGGCATCCACAACAGCCATGTCTGCCTTGGTGGTCGGTCGGATAATCAACAGAGACTCCTGCTACAACGAAAAAGGCCGCGTCCCGATGGGCGCGGCCTTGGCATTCGAAAGAGGGGCGATCTTACTTGATCTTACCTTCTTTGTATTCGACGTGCTTGCGCGCCACGGGATCGTACTTCCGTACGACCATTTTCTCGGTCATGGTGCGCGCGTTTTTCTTGGTCACATAGAAGTGGCCGGTGCCTGCGGTCGAGTTCAGGCGGATCTTGATCGTGGTTGGCTTGGCCATCTGCTGTCTCCTGCATCGCCAAATAAGCCAAGTGGGCCCGCTGGCGGGAAATTCGTCTAGAGCCGCGCTTTTACCCGCGTCCCCCCCCGAGTCAACCCCGCGCGCGCCGGGAACGTCAGGCGAAGACGGATTTTTCCATCTCGCTTGATTTCAACCCTACGATCTTGAGCGATCCCACATGAAAATCCGGCCATACATTCACTTTCCTGTGCCGATCGTTCCGAATACTGGACAGACGGCCTGCTGCATGCACATCTCGGATCCATGCTTGATCCACTCAGCGATATCCTCACCCGACTCACGCTCAAGGGCACCTTGTACTTTCGCACGTCCTTCACCCCGCCCTGGGGTGTGGCCGTGCCCACGCACGAAAAGGTGGCACGCTTTCACTTCGCCCATCGTGGCGACTGTCGCGTGCGGATCAAACCGTCGAACACGGTGGTGTCTGTCGCCCAGGGCGACCTGATCATCATCCCACACGGGGCCGCCCATGACCTGTTCAGTGGACGAGATGACAGGGACACAGTCCTGCCACTGGAAACGGTCTTGGAAAGCTCGGGCTACACGGGCGAAGGCGTTCTGGTCCATGGCGGCACCGAGGATGACAGGGACACGCAACTTATCTGCGGCCACTTTTCCTTGGCGGATCATGCAACGCACATGTTGCTGAACCAATTGCCGGACTACATCCTGATCCCCAATTACGGGGAAAGCGCTGGACGCTGGATGGAAACATCGCTGCGGCTGATCGCGGACGAAACCGGGCAAGACAAGCTGGGCAGCGACCTGATCGCCCAGAAAATCTCCGAAGTGATCTTCGCTCAGGCGCTGCGCACCTTCATCGAAACAGATGCAGCCACGCAAACCGGACTGGCCGGGTTTGCCGATCCGCATATCTCGCGCGCGCTTATGGCCTTTCATAAGCAGCCCGCCGAAGGGTGGAGTGTCGAAAGCCTCGCCCGCGCTGCGGGACAGTCGCGCACAGGGTTCGCAGTGCATTTTGCACAAAAGATGGGTGTGACGCCGCTGCAATATCTGACCGATTGGCGGATGCAGATCGCGCAGCAGGACCTTATCACCCAAAACAAGCCAATCGCCGAGATTGCGCGCGATGTTGGCTATGCGTCTGACTCGGCATTTGCACGTGTCTTCAAACGCGAAGTTGGACAAAGCCCAGCCGCGTTTCGGAACGAACACGTCGGAAAAACGCACCAGATCGCCAATTAGTCCAGAAACCCGAACGATCGGTCAAGAAAGCTGAACGTTCGAAAATGGAACTCACAAGCAAAGACGCACATCTTTCTTTCATCACAGCGGCACAGATCGCCGCATTGATTTCGAAAGGAAAGCTTATGTCATTGCGTTTTGTCAGCAAGGAAATCCACGCCTATCTCGACTACCCCGTCGCCATTGGCCTGATGGCGATGCCCGGCCTCTTGGGTCTTGGGCAATCGCACCCCATGGCCTTCTGGCTCTCGGTTGTCACCGGTGTTGCGGCCTTTGTCTTGACGGTGCTGACCGACCACCATCTCGGTCTGATCCGGGTCCTGCCTTACAAACTGCACCTCGCCGTCGACGGTGTCGTTGGCGGCGCATTCCTCGCAGCACCGTTCCTTTTCGGGTTCTCGGGTCTCGATGCCGCTTACTACTGGGTCTTGGGCGCAACCGTGGCTGTGGTGGTGTCACTGCACAAGGCTGACACGGCCGAACGAGGTCTGCTCTAAGCACCCTCCCCCAAAACCCTCTCTCCCTCTCAAAAACCTCCTCCTTGGCATGGCAACTGCTGCGCCAAACCAACCGGGCTATGCCCAACAAACCTCGAAACGAAAGGAAAACCCATGTTTCGCACTCTCACTCTCGCCACCATCATCGCAGGCGCCGCGGCGCTGTCCTTCACTTCGCATGCCATGGCCGCAGATGAATACAACGTCTCGACCGGTATTACGGCCGCAGGCGCACCCCTTGGCCTGCACGGTGTCGATCCCGTTGCCTTCATCGCATCGGGCAACCCGGTCGAAGGTGTGGCGGCACACACGGTCGTCCATGACGGCGTTGCGTACCGCTTTGCATCTGAAGACAACCTGAAGACTTTCAAAGCCGCACCAGCCGAGTACCTGCCGCAAAACGGTGGCTTCTGCACCTTCGGTGTGTCTGTGGGCAAGAAATTCGACGGCGACCCCGACTACGCGGCAGTGATCGACAACAAGCTGTATGTCTTCCTGAATGCCGACATCTTCGAAGCGTTCAACAAGGACCGCGCCGGAACGATCTCGAAGGCGGCAACGCAGTGGACAGACATCCGCAGCACGCCTGTCGAAGAACTCTGAGAAAGCGTTCACCTCCATTCGAACCCGGTCGTGTTCGGATTGGATTTAAATCGGGGCAAGTGCAGGAGCGCTTGCCCTTTTTCGTGGCGGGTGGTCGCGCGCGGAAGGGCTGTAAGCCGGATTCTGTCTAGGCGGGTTGCCCCGCCCGAGATGACCATTCATCTTGCGACACTGTTGCCAGTGCCGCTCTAGCTGCCAACCCGGACCTGCTGGGGCAGAAGCAGCCCCGCTGGTTGCCCAGCACGCGGTCCCTATTTGGCATTGCTCCCGGTGGGGCTTGCCGTGCCCGGTCTGTTGCCAGCCCGGCGGTGGGCTCTTACCCCACCGTTTCACCCTTACTGCAGCGTGCCGCAGCGGTCTGTTTTCTGTGGCGCTGTCCGTCGGGTTGCCCCGCCCGGGTGTTACCCGGCACCGTTGCTTCTGGGAGTCCGGACTTTCCTCTCAAACAGGTTTCCCCATCCAAGCGGCCATCCGCCCCTCCGCGCCGCTTGCCCTTACGTGTGGGAGCGGGGGCGCGTCAATGGGGATCGCTGCGCAAGCAGTGAGCGCAGGAGCCTTCTGCGGTGATATTTTCAGACAGAAGAAACTTGGAGCTCAGGTCTGCTGGGTCCTATGCCCAATCGGAGCAAAGTCTTCCGGTTCAATCGGACCCGTTTTGAAAGGCCTGTAACGAAGGCGCACTGCTGCAAGCAGCGTTTCCGGGTCGACATCAGCCGCGTAACCAGCCGATCTGGCAAGCGTCGCAAAACTCTCCAGATCAGGATCTTCGGGGGAAAAATCATGTCCCCGCCTCGCGGCGAGTCCCTTCGCTTCTAGCCGTGACCAATCGAACCAGGGACCGGGGTCAAACTTCCGCCCTGGCGCCATGTCCGAATGACCAATGACATTCTCACTCGGGATGTCCCACGCTTGCAGGATCGTGCGTAACAGCACCTCAAGGCTTTGCATCAGTACTTCTGCAAAGGAACTCTGCCCATCATTGTCGAGCTCAATGCCAATAGAGCGGGAGTTAATGTCGGAAAGCCCCTGCCATTCCCCTGCCCCCGCGTGCCAGGCGCGCAGCCCTTCCGGTACCAACTGCGTGACACGGCCTGATTTACAGATCACGTAGTGCGCCGACACCTCGGTTTCTGGATCACACAGCCGCTCAATGGCAGCCTCTGCCGTGTCCATCGCCGTGTAGTGCAACACCACAAAGCGCGGCGTCAGACCATCACGCCGCGAGCCGCAATTCGGCGAAGGATGCCAGTGGAGGATCAGTTGCCAGCCGCCCGGCGGAACGGCGCCGGATCCCAACCGCAGGCATAGCCATCCCCATCGGGATCAATGCCACGGCGGTCACGTTCCGGGCCACCACGGGCCAGAAAGTCGATCTGCGCCTCGTCGGCCGAGCTGTATTCCGCACAATTTCGCTGGAACTTCGCAGCAGAACCAACGCTAAAGCGGCGGTGGACGCGCGTGCCCTTGGGGTGCCGGGTCTGGAGCGCATATTGCACAACGTTCGGCTGCGCATTGCCTGCGCGGGACGGCAAAGCCGTGGGCTGAACCACCTGGTATTGCTGACGGTTCGCCTCCAGACGGGCGGCATCGCTTTCGATACTCTGGCGCGACGACACAGCGTCAAAGTTGTTCTCGTCCGAAATACCCGGATTGTTCAGGATCACAGGCGCCGCATTCGATGGGCTCGCATTAAGCACCGCCTGCCCGGAGTTTCCGCGTGCGGCGGCAGCATCATTCTCGGCCGCAATCTGCGCCAGTTCCGCATCGAGGCTTGCAGGATTTGACACCGCCCGAGGAGTTGCCCGTCCCTGAGCCGTGGCCGCGGGTACCGCAGGCTGGGCCTGCGACGCGGGTGGCAAGGATTGCGCGCCCACAGCTGGCGCAGCAGGCACCGCTGCCGCCGCCAATTGGGCATCACGCGCTTCACGCGCCGCCAGGGTGTTGGGATTATTGAAACCAACACCGCGACCCGGATCAACAATGCCGCTCCCACTGTCGGGGACGACAGGCTGACATGCCGAAACCGCGGCAACCGCGCCGAGGATCAGAAAACTGCGGAAAGGTATCATCTGCTCTACACTTCTTTGGTACAGTCGAACTGGGTTACCACCATTTCTGCGGTTTTGCTATAAACCCAGCCCGGGCCTCCAGCGCATAAGCGGTGTTCAGCAAATCGCCTTCTTCCCATGGGCGGCCAATCAACTGCAGACCCAACGGCAATCCATTCGCATCCGTCCCCGCGGGGACAGCGATCCCCGGCAGGCCCGCCATGTTGACGGTGACTGTGAACACGTCGTTCAGATACATCTGCACCGGATCGTCCGATGCCTCTCCCAGACCAAAGGCGGCAGACGGCGTCGCAGGGGTCAGGATCGCATCGATCCCTTGGGCAAACACGTCCTCGAAATCCTTCTTGATCAGTGTCCGCACCTTGCGTGCACGGTTGTAATAGGCGTCATAGAAACCCGCCGACAGCACGTAAGTGCCTATCATCACACGACGTTTCACCTCGTCGCCAAACCCTTCCGCACGGGTCTTTTCGTACATCTCAGTGATGCCATCGCCCTGATCCAGCTTTGCGCGGTGGCCATAGCGCACCCCGTCATAGCGGGCGAGGTTCGACGACGCCTCCGCCGGCGCAATCACGTAATAGGCGGGCAAAGCGTATTTCGTATGCGGCAAGGAGATATCGACAATCTCCGCGCCTGCATCGGCCAACATCTCGCGGCCCTGCGCCCAAAGCGTCTCGATCTCTTCGGGCATGCCATCCATGCGATATTCCGCTGGTATGCCGATCTTCTTGCCCTTGATGTCGCCGGTCAGCATTGCCTCGAAATTCGGCACCGGCAAATCTGCGCTGGTCGAATCCTTGGGATCATGGCTGCACATGGCCTCCAGCATGATGGCCGCATCGCGAACCGACTTGGTCATCGGTCCCGCCTGATCCAGCGAGGAAGCAAAGGCCACCACACCCCAGCGCGAACAGCGCCCATAGGTGGGCTTGATACCTGTAATGCCAGTGAAGGCCGCAGGCTGGCGAATGGAGCCACCGGTATCGGTGCCGGTCGCCGCAAGACACAGATCAGCCGCCACGGCGCTGGCTGACCCACCGGACGACCCACCGGGGGTCAGGGCAGCCTCATCATTGCCACGGCGCCAGGGGTTCACCGCATTGCCATAAACGGACGTCTCGTTGGACGAGCCCATGGCGAACTCATCCATGTTCAGCTTGCCCAGCATGACCGCACCCGCATCCAGCAGGTTGCCACTTACGGTGCTTTCATATTCAGGCAAAAACCCTTCCAGAATGCGGCTCCCGGCCTGGCTCGGCACACCCTTGGTGCAGAACAGGTCCTTGATACCGATGGGCAACCCGCACATGTCGGGCGCATCACCCGCCTTGATCCGCGCATCCGCCGCCTTGGCTTGGTCACGCGCGATCTCGGGCGTGTTGTGGACAAAGGCGTTCAGCGCCCCCGCCCCTTCGATCTCGGTCAGACACGCCTCGGTCAACTCGACCGATGTTACATCGCCCTTGCGTAGCGCATCACGGGCCTCAGCCAGCCCCAGCTTGTTCAATTCAGCCATTACTCAACCACCTTCGGCACGGCAAAGAACCCTTCGCGGGCATCCGGGGCATTCGCCAGCACCTTGTCCTGCTGCCCGCCATCAGTCACCTCATCCACACGGCGCTTCAAACGCTGCGGCGTGACCGAGGTCATGGGCTCCACACCCTCGACATCCACTTCACTCAGCTGCTCGATGAAGCCAAGGATCGTGTTGAATTCGGACGCCAGGGCCGGAAGCTGGTCTTCCTCGACCTTGATCCGGGCCAGTTTCGCCACGCGGGCGGCGGTGCTTTGATCGATGGACATGAAACCCCTCGTGTTCTCGTCTCGTCGGGCAATAGCGAAGGGATGGGCCACCTTCAAGCCTTGGCCCTTGCCCCACCGGCCCGATCGCCACAGATTTGAACAGGAAGGAGGCCCCATGAAGCTGAAACTACACCATGTGAACCTTGTGACTGATGACGTGGCACGGATGGACGCCTTCTATCGCGATGTGCTGGGCCTCGACCGCGAAAGTGATGGCCTGCCCATGTTGGAAAAGAAAAAGGGATATGCCGGCGATGTGGCCTTTGTCACGGATGGCGCAATCCAGACACATCTGGCACAAAAGGACCCGCTGGCCGGGTTCCGGTCAGGGCAGATGGTGAACCCGGTCAGCCACGGGCACATCGCCTACCGCACCGATGATCTGGCTGCGTTCAAGACGCACCTGGAGGCGCAAGGCATTCCCTATGCCGATTGGGGCAACAGGGCCGTTGCGGGCTGGGATCAGATCTTTTTCTACGACCCAGATGGCAACGTCATAGAAGTGCATCAGGTGTCAGACACGACTTGATTGCGTTCAGTTACGGACGACACGTAACGCCGATAAACCTCAATCATCCACCCAAGCATAATCCCGTTCAGGATGTGCCACAGGAAATGGGTGCCCATTGGAAACTGGGCGCACAGCATTTCGTCCACTGACCGGGCAGTCAGCGACACGAACAGGATCAAAGCCCCGACGACGAATCCCCGCGCCACGTCTGGTGCGCGGCGTCGCAGCAACACGGCGTAAGTCAGGATCAACGCCGGAACAGGCAGATACCCGGCCGACACGCCGAGAACCGGAACATATTGAAACAACGGGATCGTCGCCGCCGCATAGGGAAAGAACAACGCCGTTACCCCCAAGGCCCATCCGGTGCGCATGCCCCACACATCGCGGTTGATGGCAAAGACATAGAGCAGGATGAACGCCGCGATCGGCGCAACATCGGCAATGGCCGACCAGACCTGTGCATGGGTATGAAAAAGATAGCTGCCGATCCCGATTAGCCCCAGAATGATCGACAGCGCCCGCGCCATGGGCACCCCGGCACTGCGCCGCCACATCCAAAGTGCAACGATAACAAAGGCCGCATTCGTCACGGCATTCACCGGTTCGGCCCAATACTCCGGCCCCACCCGCTCGCAATACCCGTCGATCTGTCGCAACAATTCCATGTCCCTCACCTACGCTGCCCCGCGCCGCGATCAAGGTGCGTACGTTGCGTTAACTTCACCCCGACCGTCCGTTGGGGGTGTACAGGGGGTGTACGGATGCTGCACGGGAGGTGACACCCTGCCATACGCGCTTAACTTCAGTGAAAATCGGGTAAATCCCGGTACGAATCGACCCCATCTTCCCTGTTTCAAAAAAATCCCCGCCGGAGGCTCCCGCACCTTCAATTCGGCGCTACACTGACCCAAAGGGAGGATACGTCATGAACATCATCTGGCTCGGCCACGGCAGCTTCCGCATCGAAATCGGGGACCAGATCCTGCTGATCGACCCATGGTTAACCGGCAACCCAATGCTGGCCGAAGACCAGCACGCTGCAGCCGTCAAAGACGCCAGTCACATCCTTGTCACCCACGGCCACTTTGACCACACCGCCGACAGCGTCACAATCAGCCAGCAGACCGGCGCGCCCGTCTCGGCCATCTTCGAACTTGGCAACCTCCTCTTTGCCCAGGGTGCGATCCAAGGCCATGCGTATGGTCGTGGCGGCACGATCAACCTTGGCAATGTCACTGCGACCCTCGTCCCTGCATCACACTCATCTTCGATCGGCACAGACGAAGAGCCGCGCTATTCGGGCCAGGAATGCGGGTTCATCCTGCGTGGCGAGGGCCAGACCATCTACGTCTCGGGCGACACAGACATCCATGCCGACATGGACTGGATCGGGGACTACCACAGGCCAGATATAGGCATCCTATCTGCGGGTGGATACTTCACCATGGACATGGCGGGTGCTGCATATGCCGCCCGGAAGTACTTCCACTTCGACACCGTAATCCCCTGTCATTACAAGACATTCCCACTCCTAGAACAATCCGCGGAAGTGCTGCGCAACGGCCTGCCGGGGGTCAAAGTGATTGAGCCGGAGGTGATGCAGCCCATCACGCTATAAGGCGGTCAAGAACTAGCGGCGCGACGCAAAAAAGTCCTTTAGCAAGGCTTCGGCCTCTGCCGCGCCAATGCCGTCATAGACTTCGGGCACATGGTGCGCCTGGCTATGTGAAAACACCCGAGCACCATGGGCAACCCCGCCCGATTTGGGATCAGACGCCCCATAATACACACGGCCAATCCGTGCCGCGGCAATGGCCGCCGCACACATGGCACAAGGCTCAAGCGTGACGTAAAGGTCATGCCCCACCAAGCGCTCTGATCCCGCATCTGCACAGGCCGCGCGGATCGCCAGCATCTCAGCATGGGCCGTGGGGTCCGACATCTCGCGGGTCCGGTTCCCGGCCCGCGCCACGATCTGTCCCCGCGGGGACACCACGATAGCCCCCACGGGAACCTCACCCCGTGCTCCTGCCGCACGCGCTTCCTCCAGCGCCTGATCCATGAATGACCGAAACTCCATGCCTTCCCCTGCCACGCCGCTTGCCCCCCGCGCAACCCACCGCTATGGCCTGCTCATGACCCAAGACACCCCCAAGGGCGACCGCATCGCCAAGGTTCTGGCCCGCGCCGGCATTGCCAGCCGCCGTGGCGCAGAAGAGATCATCACCGCCGGACGCGTCAGCGTAAACGGCAACCGTATCGACAGCCCAGCCCTGAACGTAACGCCCGCCGACAAGATCACCGTGGACGGCAAACCGCTGAATGCGCCGGAGCCTGAGCGGCTGTGGCTCTACCACAAACCTGCGGGCCTTGTGACGACTACCAAGGACGAACAGGGACGCAAAACCATCTTTGATGCCTTGCCCGAAGACATGCCGCGGGTGATGAGCGTCGGCAGGCTCGACCTCAATTCTGAAGGACTTTTGCTGCTGACCAATGATGGCGGGATCAAGCGCAAGCTCGAACTGCCCTCGACCGGTTGGATGCGCCGCTACCGCGTGCGGGTGAATGGCCGTCCCACCGACCCGCAACTTGAACCGCTGCGCAAAGGCGTGACCGTCGACGGGGAACGGTTCCAGCCGATGCAAGTTACGCTCGACCGGCAACAAGGCGCTAATGCGTGGCTGACGGTCGGCCTACGCGAGGGCAAAAACCGCGAAATCCGGCGTGCCATGGACAGCATCGGCCTTGCCGTGAACCGCCTGATCCGGGTCAGCTATGGCCCGTTCCAGTTGGGAGAGTTGAAGCAGGGCGACGTCGAGGAAGTACGCCGCCGCGTCATGCGGGATCAATTGGGCTTGGATCCGGAACCGGCGGCACAACAAGGCAAACCACGTGGCAAACCGCGTAGAACACGCAAACCGCGATAATCGCCAACCGTCTGCCACACCTCAATTTTGACGCAAAACGGGAAAATTTCCCCTTGCGCCTGTCATTTGCGCGTCACACCTCTAATGCGATGAAGGACATGCGCGCGCCTCTAGTGCTGCATCCGCAAACCGGCTATATGTGTCATAGCCAACAGGGACTTACGGGATGGAGCCAACCGCTTTTCAAAAAATCGCATTTGCGGTTCTGATTGCGCTGATGTTCGGCGTGACAACCGGATTGCTTGGGGGACTTTGACGATATGGCGCAGCGCTATGGCGGCAAATTCAGCCCCGATCCCAAAGACACGTCCACATCCCAAGAGCGGCCCGCCTTCGATAAGGCACGCGTCGACCCCGTAGGCGCGCGCGCAAACCTGATGTTTCTACCTGCCGTGCCAATGGTGTTCCTGGCGCTGAATGACGGGGCGACAGGGTTGGTGACAGCCCTTGTCTCTGCCGCTGTCCTGACTGGTGGCGCATTCATGCTGCGCGAGGGGCTCAAAGCCGAAGCGGCATATGTCGCCCGCAAAGTGGCCCGTCGTCCCGCACTGCCCCGCAAGATCATCGCCGCGCTTCTTGTCGGCGTTGGCATCGCACTCGCCGCCTACAGGTCCGAGCCCGGAATTGTTGCGCCCGTGCTCTACGGCCTCGCGGCGCTTGGCCTGCATCTGGCCGCATTCGGCATTGATCCGCTGAGATCCAAGGGCATGGAAGGCGTAGACACGTTCCAGCAAGATCGCGTGGCCCGCGTCGTCGACGGCGCCGAAGAGTTGTTGACCGACATGCGCGACGCGATGAAGCGCGCGCAGGACCGCAAGATGGAGCTGCGTTTGGACCAGTTCCAGACCACCGTTCGTGACTTGATCCAGACGGTCGAGGAAGACCCCCGCGACCTGACTGCCGCCCGCAAATACCTCGGCGTCTACCTGATCGGTGCGCGCGATGCGACGGCCAAGTTTGCCGACATCTACGGCCGCAGCCGCGACACGCAGGCCCGTGTAGACTATGCCGCGCTGCTTGATGATCTCGAGGAGAATTTCGCGGCCCGCACACGCGCGCTGCTCACCGAGGATCGCACAGACCTCACCATCGAAATCGACGTGCTGCGCGACCGCTTGCAGCGCGAAGGCGTGCGCCTGTCGCCCGCCGATGACATATAAAACCAAGGGGGGCATACATGTCCGAAACAGTCCGTCAAAAAGCCGAAGCAGCACTTGCTCAGGTCGAAGAAGTAACAGCCGTTGTGCTGCCGGAACCTGCCGAGGCTACCGCTATCGTACCGCTGGACAAAGCGGATGCCCCGGTGGGCGCTGAAATCCGCGCCCGTATGGACGAGATCAACATGGAGGACACCCAGTCCATCGTGTCCTTCGGCTCCGCCGCGCAGGCAGAGTTGCAGGAAATCAGCCAGGCGATGCTGCAGGACGTGCGCAACAAGGACGTGGGCCCGGCAGGTGACAGCCTGCGCACCATCGTCACCACCATCCGTGGCTTTTCGGTGTCGGAACTCGATGTGCGTCGCGAACGCAGCTTTTGGGAAAAGCTGATCGGGCGTGCAGCACCGTTTGCCAAGTTCACCGCCAAGTTTGAAACCGTGCAGGGCCAGATCGACAAGATCACCGATGACCTGCTGGCGCATGAACACACGCTCTTGAAGGACATCAAGTCGCTCGACCTGCTCTATGAAAAGACGCTGCAATTCTATGACGAACTGGCGCTTTACATCGCGGCGGGTGAAGAAAAGATCAAAGAACTGGACGACACGATCATTCCAGCGAAAGAGGCCGATGTTCAGGCTGCTGCCGAAGATGATCAGGTCATGGTGGCGCAGGAATTGCGCGATCTCCGCGCCGCCCGTGATGATCTGGAGCGCCGGGTACATGACCTCAAGCTGACGCGGCAAGTGACGATGCAGTCCCTGCCTTCGATCCGGCTGGTTCAAGAGAATGACAAGTCGCTGGTGACCAAGATCAACTCGACCCTCGTCAACACCGTGCCGCTTTGGGAAACGCAGCTGGCACAAGCTGTTACAATCCAGCGCAGCGCCGAAGCGGCTGCCGCCGTGCGCGACGCCAACGACCTGACCAACGAACTGTTGACCGCCAACGCAGCCAACCTGCGGGAAAGCAACAAGATGATCCGCGAAGAGATGGAACGGGGCGTCTTTGACATCGAAGCGGTCAAGCAAGCCAATGCCGACCTCATTGGCACCATCGAAGAGTCGCTACAGATCGCAGACGAAGGCAAGGCAAAGCGCGCTGCTGCGGAAGAAGAGCTCAAGAAGATGGAGACCGAACTGCGCGACACGTTGGCCTCGGCCAAGGCCCGCAAGGATGGTGTCGGTGACAATACTGGCACAGCGGTTCCGGGCTGATATCGCCACGATGACAGGGGCACGGGCAAAAAACAGGATCAAAGCGTGGGGCGGCCTTGTCGCCCTGAGCCTGCTTGCGGCCTGCGACATGTTCATGCCGGTTGAACCGGTTCTGACGCCCAAAGTGCGGCCAGCCGGGTTGGTGCCCCCGCCCGTGCCGGACGTTCAGGCCACATCGCAGGAAAGTGCGGCCCTACGTGCCTATCTGGCGCAGGTGCAATCCAGCCAGTTGACGGCTGGCTTGCTCCGGCAGGACGGCGGTGGACCGGATACGCCTTTCACCTCGGACATGCTGGCCCGGAACTTCGAAGAGATTGTGTTCTTCAACGAATATGCGGGCCCCGGCGTGCGCCCCGGATCGTCCAG
The DNA here is from genome assembly GCF_059783535.1 of Tateyamaria sp. Taxonomy (NCBI): domain Bacteria; kingdom Pseudomonadati; phylum Pseudomonadota; class Alphaproteobacteria; order Rhodobacterales; family Roseobacteraceae; genus Tateyamaria; species Tateyamaria sp. The sequence continues at coordinate 77,134 of NZ_JBYNDP010000001.1, forward strand.
TGCCCTGCGCCGTTGGTCCGCCCCCGTGCGCATCGGGATTGAATTTGGGGCCTCAGTCCCGCCCAGCCAGCGTACACGCGACACCAATGATGTGATCGCATACGCGCGCAGACTGTCGCAGGCTACTGGCCATCCTGTCTCGGTCTCCAACAACCCGAACTTCCTGGTTTTCTTCGTCTCCGAAGATGACCGCGCAACCACGCTGAATGCCCGTGCAACGAACTTGCCGGGTGTGAATCGGGTCAACCTTGGTCCGGTGCGTGACCTGCCAACCGACGCCTATTGCGCGGTCGCAGCCTATGCCAGCGGGGCGGAACGGTCGACCTACACCGCCGCCGTCGCCGTGATCCGGTCCGAAAACCCCGATCTGTTGCGCCTGTCCTGCATTCACGAGGAACTGGCTCAAGGGCTGGGCCTTGCCAATGACAGCCCGGACGCGCGCCCATCGATCTTCAACGATGACGACGAATTTGCATTGCTCACGGACCATGACGTGCACCTTTTGGGGATGCTCTACGACGACCGCCTGCGCCCTGGGATAGGTTTGAACGAGGCGCGCCCAATTGTGCGCACCCTCGCGCGTGAGGCTGTGGAGTCAGGCTCGTGAAGATACGCGCTGCCGCCCTCTTTGTGCTTGTACCGTTGGTCGCCGACGCAGAGCCCGGCGCCGTGGAGTGGATCATAGCAAACACTGAGCAGCCACTGCGGCAGACACATGTCGGCGGCTATGATCCCGACGGCCCGATCATTGGCGTGGACAGCCTGACCTACGAGCCCAGCTATCCGTGGCCGTATGTTGATGTTCCTGATGAACGCGCGCAATTCTATGCCTTCTTTGATGACGAGAGCGGGCGGGTGTCCAAGGCAGCCTTAGTCTTTTCGGATGCGGAGCCCAGCTGCGGCGAGGATGTCGCCACCATGCCGGTAGACACTGGCACGGGTTCCTTCCTGGATCGCAAGGCCGCCAATGCGCTCGACAAGATCGCGACGGAGACGGGCGATCTCTATGGCGACTTCATGGTGCCACAAATTGGTGACGCTCATGCCTTTGCAAAGTTCCTGAAACTGCCGGACGGCCATGTCTTTCCGGCCTTTCAAACCGGGTGGGGTGATGGCGGCTATCCGGTGGCCAGCCTTCACGCATCAAACGGCGCATTGGTTGCAATCTACGCAGACTTCATGGGCAAGGACGACGACGGCAACTGGTTGCTGCCCGCGCCTTGCACGACAACGGGAGGCAGCGAATGATCTATCCTCCTTCAAACGATCACACCCTCAAGGCCCCGCACCCTTGCAGGCAACATAGGCAGGAGTAAGCCAATGGGCATTTTCGACTTCCTCTCCGGCGAATTCATCGACGTCATCCACTGGGTGGACGACAGCCGCGACACAATGGTCTGGCGGTTCGAACGTGAGGGCCACGAGATCAAATACGGTGCCAAGCTGACCGTGCGCGAAGGCCAATCAGCCGTCTTTGTCCACGAGGGGCAGTTGGCCGATGTCTTCACCCCCGGTCTCTACATGCTCGAGACCAACAACATGCCCATCATGACGACGCTGCAGCATTGGGATCACGGCTTCAAGAGCCCGTTCAAATCCGAGGTCTATTTCGTCAACACCACGCGCTTTAACGACCTGAAATGGGGAACCAAGAACCCGATCATCTGCCGCGATCCCGAGTTTGGCCCCGTGCGCCTGCGCGCCTTCGGTACCTATTCGGTCAAGGTGGCTGACCCCGCCCGCTTCCTTGTTGAAATCGTTGGCACCGACGGCGAATTCACCATGGACGAGATCAGCTTCCAGATCCGCAACATCATCGTGCAGGAAATGTCGCGCAGCCTCGCCAAATCGGGCATTCCCGTACTCGACATGGCCGCCAACACCCGCGAATTGGGGCAACTGGTGGCCAAGGAAATCAGCGCCCAGATCGCGGAGTACGGCCTGACGCTGCCCGAGCTTTATATCGAAAACATCTCGCTCCCCCCTGCAGTCGAGGCGGTGATGGACAAGCGGTCCTCTATGGGTGTGATCGGAAACCTAAACGAATACATGCAGTTCCAGGCCGCCGAGGCGTTGGGTCGCGAAGGTGGCGATGCCAGCGGTGCGATGCAGGCCGGTCTGGGCGCAGCGATGGGCATGCAGATGGGCCAGATGGCGTCCAGCGGTCCGTGGGGCGCACGTCAACCCGCAGCGGCCACACCTCCCCCGCCACCGGTCGAACATGTCTGGCACGTGGCCGAGAATGGCGAAACCAAGGGACCGTTTTCCAAGGCCCAATTGGGACGCATGGCAGCGGCAGGAGAGTTGAGTCGTGAAACCTATGTCTGGACGGCAGGCCAGGATGGCTGGATGAAGGCTGAGGACGTGACCGAACTTGCGCAGCTCTTCACCATTCTGCCCCCGCCCCCGCCACCCGGCGCATAAGGCACAACCTTAGCCCCGACCGGCAACACTGGCCTGATAAGCGTCAAGTTCGCGGATCAGACCCACGCCGGTTGGGCGGTCGCTGCGACGACAGAACTCGGACCACACATCGCCAAATGGCAGGTCCTTGAACTCTTCTGTCATGGTCAGCCGCGTTGTGAAGTCCAGCGCAGTTTCCGCCCGCCGTAGTCGGTCGAGCGGCGTCAGCAGGGCACGCAGCAACGCTTTTTGTATGTTGCGTGTTCCGATGACCCACGCCGCCGTGCGGCTGATTGTGGCGTCAAAGAAATCCAGACCGATATGCGTCCGCCCCAACAAGTCGGCACTGACCAATTCATGGGCCATCATCAGGATTTCGTCGTTCAACAGGATCACATGGTCACTGTCCCACCGCATCGGGCGCGAGACGTGCAAAAGGATCTCGTCCAACGACAGCGCCACCGCACTCAGCTTGTCAGCGATATTCTCGGTCGGGTGAAAATGCCCCATGTCCAAACACAGCAGCGTGCCTTTGCGGATCGCATAGCCAAGATAAAACTCGTGGCTACCGACAGTGCATGCCTCAACCCCGATTCCGAACAGCTTTGATTCCACCGCGTCGCGCATCTCTGATAGCGGCTGGGACAGCATCTGATCCAGCGACGCCTCCAGTCTTGCTCGCGCCGTCATACGATCCACTGGGATATCCTTGTACCCGTCGGGCACCCAGATGTTGTTGATGCATGGCGAGCCTAGGGCGTCACCAATATGCGCCGCAATCTCGCGCGTGCGGCGCCCATGTTCGATCCAGAACTCGCGAATGCCCTGATCAGGGTGAGAAAGGGTCAGGTTGTCGTCCGCCTTCTTATGCGCAAAGAAAGTCGGGTTGAAGTCCAGCCCAATTCCCTGATCTTTCGCCCAATCAACCCAACGCGCGAAATGGCGGTATTCAATCTGATCCCGGTCCGGCGCCTCATCTGTGTCCATATACATGGCATGCAGGTTCAAGCGGTGTTTGCCCGGGATCATCGCATAGGCAAATTCCAGATCAGCGCGCAACTCATCCGGTGTGCGGGCTCGACCGGGATGGTTGCCTGTAGCCTGAATGCCGCCACCGGATGTACCCGTCTTGGGCTCAAACCCGACCACATCATCGCCTTGCCAGCAATGCATTGAAATCGGGATGGTGGTTAGCTGGTCGAGCGCCGCTTCGGTATCAACACCCCACTCAGCAAAGGCCTCCTTGGCGCTGTTGTAACCCATCTGCCCCTCCTATCGCGTGAAGGCCTGCACGTTTCCGGCATCCACGTTCAGGATGTTACCCGTGGATTTCGACGATGTATCGCTGGCAAAGAAGTAACACGCCTCGGCAATGTCCTCAGGCAAAACCGAGCGTTTGAGCATGGAACGTTGCCGGTACATCTCTTCCAACCCCTCTTTGTCAGTGCCGTAAGTATCCGCCCGCTGTTCGAGCCACTCGCCTTCCCAAATCTTGGACCCGCGCAATACGGCATCGGGATTGACGACATTGACCCGAATACCTGCCTCTGCCCCTTCCAGCGCAAGGCAGCGCGCCAGATGGATTTCCGCTGCCTTGGCCGTGCAATAAGCCGAGGCATTGGGCGACGCGGCCAAACCATTCTTGGACGCAACAAAGACGATTGAGCCACCCACGTCCTGCACACGCATAAGCTTGAACGCTTCCCGGCTGACCAGGAAGTAACCCGTGCTCAGGATATCCATATTCCTGTTCCAGAGCGGCAGTGTCGTCTCCTCCACCGGGGCCGATGATGCGATACCAGCATTGGATACCAGAATGTCGATGCCGCCAAACTCCACCGCGGCATCCGCCATGGCGCGGATCACGGCCGCTTCGTCCGTGACATCCATGATCGTCGCACGTACCGCATCTGTACCGTGAGATTGCACTAGCCGGTCCTTCACCGCCTCCACCCCGTCGGCGTTGATATCGGCCAGCATCACGCACGCGCCCGCGCGCAGATACCGCTCGGCCGTGGCAGCACCAATACCGCCCGCACCGCCAGTGACCAGCGCCACACGACCCGCCAGCGCCTTCGGCGCTGGCATACGCTGCAATTTGGCTTCTTCCAAAAGCCAGTATTCGATATCGAATGCTTCCTGCTCGGGCAGGCCCTGATAAGTGCTGACCGCTGACGCGCCCCGCATCACATTGATCGCATTGACATAAAACTCGCCGGAAATGCGGGCCGTCGCCTTGTTGTTGGCAAAGGTGATCATGCCAACCCCCGGGATCAGATAAACAACCGCATTGGGGTCGCGCATGGCCGGGCTGTCAGAGCGTTTGCACCGCTCGTAATAGGCGGCATAGTCGTCGCGATAGGCCGCGACTTGCGCAGGCAAGCCCGCCAACACCTCGTCCACATTGCCCTTTGTAGGATCGAAATCAACGACCAGCGGGCGGATTTTGGTCCGTAGGAAATGATCAGGGCAGGACGTGCCAAGCGCTGCAAGGGACGGCATGTCACACGCGTTGACGAAGTCCAGCACGGCGTCACTGTCGTCAAAATGGCCAACCATATGCTGGTTGCCACTGACAAAACCGCGGATCGCAGGCATCAATTGCGCAGCAATGGCACGACGTTCCAACGCGGGCATTCTGTCATGACGCGCGCCACCAAAGGCTTGCACGCCTTGCGTCTTTTCATTCAGCCAGGCCGTCGCGACATTGATGATATCTATGGTCGTGTCATAGCACGCACACGCCGTATCGCCCCAAGTGAACAGCCCATGGCTTTCCAGCACAACGCCGTCCGCGTCCGGGTTGTCCTTGCAAAACGCCTCCAGCCACAGGCCGAGCTCATATCCGGGCCGCTTCCACGGCAGCCAACCGATCCGGTCGCCAAAAACCTCCTGCGTCAGCGCCTTCGAATTCTCCGATGCGGCAATCCCAATGATCGCATCCGCATGCACGTGATCGACATGCGTACGCGGGACATAGGCGTGCAGGGGTGTGTCGATCGACGCGGCACGCGGGTTCAGTCGAAACGTGCAATGGGGCAAGTAGCCAACCATCTCGTCCTCGGACGCGACACCGCGATAAAGCGACTTCAGGGCGTGCAATTTGTCCATGTAGAGGGTCGCGAAGCCATCCAGCTTCATGGATCCGATGTCACCGCCCGATCCCTTGACCCAAAGAACCTCAACATCCTGCCCGGTCAGCGGGTCCGTTTCCATCACCTTGGCCGAGGTGTTTCCGCCGCCGTAATTCGTCACGCGTTTGTCCGCGCCAAGGATATTCGACCGATACAGCAACAGCTCGGATTCGCTTAAGCCTTCGGCGGCCTCGTTGTCCCAACGGTTTTCAAGTAGCTGATCTTCGAAGGTTTTCAGCACGACATCCTCCCGGTTCGGCGGCCCGCGGGCAGATCACCACCCATAGCGTGTGTGAGCAGTTTACGGCGCTATGTCAATCACTTTCAATCAATATCAATCTCAAAATCACCCTAAATGATCACTATTGATCGTTTGTGATTGACAGAACAGTCGAATCTGCGCAGGCTTCATCAATCGGGAGGCATCATGCACGAAAAAGAACGGCATAGGATCATTCTGTCCGCAGTGCAGGACAGACCCGTCGCAACGGTTGTCGAACTGTGCAACCTGACCGGCGCGTCCGAAGCAACCATCCGCCGGGACATCGCCACGCTTCACATGCAACAAAAGCTGCGGCGCGTGCGCGGCGGCGCCGAGGCGATCAACCCGCCCCAATTCGTTGGGCTGGCCGGGCGTACCTTTGCCGTGAACGAAACCATGCGGACCACCGAAAAGCAGGCCATCGCCCGGGCGGCGGTGGACCTTTGCGAAGACGGCGATTCCATCATTATCAATGGCGGCACGACCACCTTTCAGATGGTGCACCCGCTCGCGACGCGCCGCTGCCAGGTTTTCACCAACTCGTTTCCCATTGCCGAACACCTGCTGAAGCATTCAAAAAACACCATCATGCTGTCCGGCGGAACGATTTACCGCGAGCAAAACATCATCCTGTCCCCTTTCGACAACGATGTGACGCGCAATTTCTATGCCAAACGCATGTTCATGGGCGCCCAGGGGCTTGGCCCGCTTGGTTTGATGGAAGCAGACCCTCTGCTGATACAAGCGGAACAGAAACTGATTGGGCAAGCGGACGAATTGGTCGTGCTTGCCGACAGCTCAAAATTTGAACGGCGGTCAAGCCTCGTGCTCTGTCCGCTCAATCGCATCACCACGGTCATTACGGATGAAGGCATCTCGGACAAGGCGGCAGCCATGCTGGACGCTGCGGACGTGACGTTGGTCGTTGCCCAAGCTGGCAGCGGTCAGGAGGAGGTCTCTTAACCGGCCTCGTGCAAAAGACAATTTGGGAGGATTGAAATGAAACGTAGGACATTTACGTCGCTGGTGGCAGGCCTGAGCCTGGGCGCAAGCCTATTGGGTACAAGCGCCATCGCCCAGGACAACATGCGTATTGCATTGGTGGTTAAGGCACTGGGCATCGGTTTCTTCGAAGCAGCCGCAGAAGGTGCGGAAGAGGCCGCAACCGAACTTGGCAATGTCGAAATCATCTATACCGGCCCCACTGACACAACCGCCGAAGGACAGATCGAGGTGATCAATTCCCTGATCGCACAAGGCGTCGATGCCATCGCGATTTCTGCCAATGATCCCGATGCGCTGGTCCCTGCCCTGAAGCGCGCCATGCAGCGCGGGATCACCGTGATTTCTTGGGATTCCGGTGTGGCCGAGGACGGGCGGCAGATGCACCTCAACCCGTCATCGAACGCACTGATCGGCAACATGATCATCAAGCTGGCTGCCGATCACCTGCCCGACGGCGGTGAAGTGGCTGTGCTATCGGCCTCCGCGACCGCTACGAACCAGAACATCTGGATCGAAGAGATGAACAAGGTGATGGGCAACTATCCCGGCATCAATGTGGTGAGTACGGTCTATGGCGACGACCTGGCCGACAAATCCTATCGCGAGGCGCAGGGCCTGATGCAGTCCCACCCCGATCTGGATGCCATCATTGCGCCCACAAGTGTGGGCATCGTTGCTGCGGCACAAGCCGTGGCAGATGCTGGAAAAGCGGGCGAGATCAACGTGACCGGCCTTGGCCTGCCGTCCGAAATGGCCGGCGCTATCGAGTCCGGGGCGTCCAAGTCGTTCGCAATCTGGAACCCCATCGATCTGGGTTATTCGGCGACGGTAATTGCACACGCGCTCGCCACCGAAGCGGCCACCGCCGAACCGGGTTCGGAAATCCCGATGGGCCGCATGGGATCCGTCACTCTGGATGACACGAACGCAGCCGCCATGGCGGACCCGTTTGTCTACGACGCCTCGAATATCGACCAGTTCAAGTCGATCTTCTGATACTCCCCCTGGCCCCGGCACGGTGCAGCGCGCATCGCACCGGGGCATTTTCCGGCGGAACCAAGACCCGATGCTGATGCAATCAGAAACCGATCTTTCCGGTCAGTCTGACGACACCGCCGTTCCGGTCATCGCACTGAACAGCGTCACCAAGCTGTTTCCGGTGGTCAAAGCGCTGTCCGAGGTGTCGCTGCAACTCTATCCGGGTCAGGTGACAGCCCTCGTCGGCGAAAACGGCGCGGGTAAGTCGACGTTGGTCAAGATTCTGACAGGCATCTACCAGCCCGACGGGGGCACGATCACTCTCGATGGTACACCCATCGCTTTTCCGACGCCGCAAGCCGCCGGGGCCGCAGGCGTCACCGCCATTCATCAGGAAACCGTTCTGTTTGACGAGTTGTCGGTGGCGGAAAACATCTTCCTCGGCCATGCGCCGCGCGGCCGGTTCGGCCTGATCGACACCGCCGCTATGGTGGACCAGGCGGCTGACATCCTGCGCGGCATTGGCGCGGCGATTGATCCGACGCACAAGCTCAAGGACCTCGGCATCGCCAACAAGCACCTTGTGGCCATCGCGCGCGCCCTGTCCATCGACGCCCGCGTTGTGATCATGGATGAACCCACCGCTGCCCTCAGCCAGAACGAAATCGAAGAGCTGTACACGCTTGTCGAAACGCTCAAGGCACAGGGCAAGGCCATTCTGTTCATCAGTCACAAATTTGATGAGATTTTCCGCATCGCGGATCGCTACACGGTTTTCCGCGACGGCGAACTCGTTGGGGAGGGAGAGATCAGCACCGTCACCGAGGCCGAACTGGTCAAGATGATGGTGGGTCGGGACGTCAGCCAGATTTTCCCGACACGCACACCTCAGGTGGGTAAAGAAGTTCTCGCGGTGAAAGACTACACGCACCCGACAGAATTCGCCGACATCACCTTTGATCTACACCGTGGTGAAATCCTTGGGTTCTATGGCCTTGTGGGGGCCGGACGGTCTGAATTCATGCAGGCGCTGTTCGGGATCACCCGCCGCTCTGGCGGAACGGCCACCATCGATGGGGCATCCGTCAGCATCCGCTCACCCGCCGATGCGGTTGCCAACGGCATTGTCTATGTTCCCGAGGATCGCGGCAGACAGGGGGCCATCGGCGCCCTGCCTATTTTCCAGAACGTCACTCTGCCCTCTCTGGGGCGCACATCCCGCTCGGGGTTCCTGCGCCTGGCCGAAGAGTTCAAGCTCGCCCGCGAATACATCGAACGGCTTGACCTGCGCGCAGCATCGCTGGACACGCCGGTGGGCAACCTATCCGGCGGCAACCAGCAAAAGGTCGTGATCGCCAAGTGGCTCGCCACGCAGCCCAAGGTCATCATTCTGGACGAACCCACCAAGGGGATCGACATCGGGTCCAAGGCGGCGGTGCACGCCTTCATGGCTGAACTGGCCGCCCAAGGGCTTGCCGTCATCATTGTCAGCTCCGAGATTCCCGAAGTTCTCGGCATGTCGGATCGCGTGATCGTCATGCGCGAAGGGCGGATGGCTGCCGAACTTGGCGCCGATGACATGACTCCCGAAACGCTGGTGCGCCATGCCGCCGGGATCAAGGGGAGGCCCACATGCTGAAACGTCTGCTCACCTCGCGCGAAGCGCTGTTGGCTGCGGCGATCATTCTGTTGCTCGCAGTCATCTCCGCCCGGTTCCCCGGCTTTGTGACGCCACAGAACCTCGGCAATGTGTTCAATGACACATCCCCGCTGATCCTTCTGGCAATCGGGCAAATGATCGTCATCCTGACCAAGTGCATCGACCTGAGCGTTGCCGCCAACCTCGCCCTAACGGGGATGGTCGTGGCCATGCTCAACGTCGCCATGCCCGGCCTGCCCGTTCCGATCATCATCGCAATCGCCATTTCGCTGGGGGCGGTGCTGGGTATGGTGAACGGCATCCTTGTCTGGAAACTCGCTATCCCGCCCATCGTCGTGACACTTGGGACGATGACGATTTTCCGCGGCCTAATCTTCGTGATTTCCGACGGCAAATGGGTGAACAGTCACGAGATTGGCGAAGGATTCAAGGCGTTCACTCGCACTGCCTTCCTCGGCCTGCCCACTATGAGCTGGATCGCAATCCTCGCCGTCCTTCTGTTTTCCATCGTCATGGCACGCACTACACTCGGTCGGGCATTCTATGCTGCGGGAGGCAATCCCCATGCAGCGACCTATGCAGGCATCGATGTCGGGCGGACGCAGTTCTGGGCCTTCACCGTATCTGGCGCGCTTGCGGGGCTGACCGGCTATCTTTGGGTGTCGCGCTACGCGGTGGCCTATGTCGATCTTGCGGGCGGGTTCGAACTGGATGTTGTCGCCGCCTGTGTGATCGGCGGCGTTGCGATCATGGGCGGGATCGGAACCGTGATGGGGGCCATGCTGGGCGCTCTATTCCTTGGAGTCATCAAAAACGCATTGCCGGTCGTCGATATTTCGCCTTTCTGGCAACTCGCCATCTCGGGCGGCGCAATCATCATCGCGGTTGCACTCAATGCGCAGGCCAACCGGGAAAAGGGGCGCATCATCCTGAAACGCGCCGAGCATGCCACATGACCGACAGAACACGCGTTATACCAGACCGGCTGCAATCGCCGCTCGAAAGGCACCTGAAAAGCTGGGAAAGCCTGCTGATCCTTGTAGCCGTCGCGGTGTTCGTCGCCAACAGTTTTGCCTCCCCCTATTTTCTAAACGCCTGGAACCTCAGCGACGCGACCTTCAACTTCACCGAAAAGGCAATGATCGCCTTTGCCATGGCGCTGTTGATCATCTCGGGAGAGATTGATCTAAGCGTCGCGTCGATCATTGCGCTGGCGTCAACCGCCATGGGGGCCGCCGTTCAGTTCGGGGTCGACACACCGGGCCTTGTGCTGATCGGGCTTGGCATCGGTCTGATTTGCGGGGCCTTCAACGGTTTTCTTGTGACGGTGATGGGCTTGCCCTCCATCGTTGTGACCATCGGCACGATGAGCCTGTTTCGCGGCATCAGCTATATCGTGTTGGGCGATCAAGCTTATCGTGGCTACCCATCCGACTTCGCCTTTTTTGGGCAAGGCTATGTGTTCTGGGTGATCTCTTTTGAATTTGTGCTGTTCGCCATCCTCGCCGTGATCCACGCCATCCTGCTACACAAAACGAATTTCGGGCGGGCTGTCTATGCCATTGGGAACAACCCGACCGGCGCGCTGTTTTCGGGCATTCGCGTCGCCCGCGTAAAATTCATTCTGTTCCTGCTGACCGGCCTGATGTCTGGCATCGCCGCGATCTGCCTGACCTCCCGCCTTGACTCGACCCGTCCCTCCATCGCCTTCGGGTGGGAGCTTGAGATTGTCACCATGGTCGTGCTGGGCGGCGTCAGTATCCTTGGCGGGTCGGGTTCCATTGTCGGTGTGGTGATCGCGGCCTTTGTCATGGGGCTGGTGACCTTTGGACTGGGCCTGCTGAACGTGCCGGGGATCGTGATGTCCATCGTGATCGGTGCGTTGCTGATCTCTGTCATCGCGCTGCCGCGGCTCTGGCAAAAATGGAGGGGTGAATGGAGAAATACGCCTTCAGAATGCGCCTGAACACCGACTGCCGCGATGAGTACATCAAAAGACATGACGCGATCTGGCCGGAACTGGTCGCCCTGCTGAAACAGGCTGGGGTCTCGGACTACTCGATCCATCTGGATGAAGAGACGCACTATCTCTTCGGCGTTCTCTGGCGCACGGAGGATCACGACATGGATACCTTACCCACTCATGAGATCATGCAGCGACGGTGGTCTTTTATGGCCGACATCATGGACACGCATCCTGACAACGCACCGGTCGCAGTGCCCCTGACACCCGTGTTTCATATGCCATGAGCCACGTTGCCGTCATCGACATCGGCAAGACCAATGCCAAGCTGGCCCTTGTCGACCTCGACACCCTCAAAGAACGCGCCGTGGTGATGCGCGCGAACAAGGTGATCCCAGAGCCGCCCTGGCCGCATTTCGACGTGGATGGGCACTGGAGCTTTCTGCTCAATGGCCTTGCAAGGTTCCACGCGATGCACCGCGTTGACGCGATCTCGATAACAACCCACGGCGCAGCTATCGCCCTGATTGGACACGACGGCCAGCTCGCCGCTCCAATCCTTGACTACGAACACACCGGACCTGACGCTTTGGACAAGGCATACATGGCAATCCGCCCCTCTTTTGCGGAAACAGGTGCCCCTCGGTTGGCCGGGGGACTGAACATCGGAGCGCAATTGCTCTGGCAGTTTGAGAGCGATCGGGGGCTCGAGGCACGCACACGCCACATCGTGACCTATCCACAGTATTGGGGCTATCGACTGACGGGCGTTGCGGCGACTGATGTCACTTCGCTGGGGTGCCACACCGATTTGTGGAACCCGTTCAAAGGACAGCCATCGTCCCTAGTCGCGCAGCTTGGGATCGAAGGGCAACTCGCGCCAACCCTCAAACCGGACGCGGTGTTGGGACCGCTCCTGCCCGACATCGCGCAACAAACCGGCCTGCCCTTGGACACACCCGTCTATTGCGGCATCCACGATTCCAACGCCTCACTTCTGGCTCATCTGGTGGCGCGGACCCCACCGTTCAGCGTTGTCTCAACCGGCACCTGGGTGATCTGCATGGCCATAGGTGGGGGCGCGGTTACTCTCGACCCCACCAAGGACACGCTGGTCAATGTGAACGCCTTTGGCGATCCGGTGCCATCGGCTCGCTTTATGGGCGGGCGCGAACACGACCTACTGATGCGGAGCCATGGCGTCGAGCCAAACGACAACGACATAGCAACCGCACTGAACGATCGCCCGATGCTTCTGCCTGCCGCTGTTTCCGATACCGGCCCGTTCCAGGGCATGTCGGCCCGCTGGATTGGCGCAGAGCCTTCGCCCGGCACAGGCCTCCGCACCGCATGTGTCAGCTTCTACCTCGCGCTGGTCACTTCGCGATGCCTCACGCTGATCGGGCACAAGGGGCCGGTGTTCGTCGAAGGCCCGTTTGCACGAAACACCACCTACCTCAAAATGCTCGCATCGGCGATGGGCACAACCGTGCACGCCATGACCAGTACAACAGGCACCAGCGAAGGGGCTGCCCTGTTGGCACGTATAGCCACTGGCCGAACCGAGGCCCCACAGACAGAACCCGCCGTATCTCCGTCCAATGACCACGCCGCCTACGCACGCAGATGGTCAAACCTTGTCGACCAACCGTAAGTCGGGGGCTCAGGTCCACTATCGCAAAGGTTCCGCGTCAACTTTCACTGTGAGGACACTGCTTCCATGTAGCGTTCCTGATCAGGCAGCGGTACGTTGGCCGTAGAACACCGAACGGTTGATGGCACCGCCCACACACCGTTCCACTTGAGGGAACAGACATGCGCCGAAAGGCCACGATTGCGCTTCACTGGCTCACTTTGGTGTTGCTGATCCTACTGGTGGCAGGCGGGCCGATACCAGTCATTGCATGGGCCTTTGTTCTGTCGGGTCTGACCATGTGTCTACTGGCCCTAAGCCAAGGGTTGATGAATAATCCCGGCCCGAAACTCGAAGGGGCGCTGCGCCGCGCACATCCATGGCTCAGCCGCGCTATGTACGCAGCGCTCGGCATCGTGGCCGCACTGACCGCGTGGTCGCAGCTTGGCGGCTCATGGTCAGGCCCGTCCTTGTCCGACATCTATTTCTACCTCATGTCAGCCTCTTCTCTGCACGCCATATTTCACCTCTGGCGACACACGGCGCTTGGCGATGGGGCGTTGCGCCGAATGACACCAAAATCCATGCACAAACTGCTATGACCGATATTCAAGACCAAAGCGGTCCCGCCGGCCTCGCCGACCACCGCTTTCCCTGCGATAATTGTGGCGCAGACTTCCGCTTTGATCCGGGTACCGGACAGCTTGTCTGCGACCATTGCGGCAACACCGCGTACATGGACAGCGAGACCCCACGGGCAATCGCACCCATTGCAGAGCTGGACTATCGCGCGGCATTGCGCGCTGAATTGCCCGCCGCAGAAATCGAAGAAACACGCGTCTCAACCTGCCCAAACTGCGCGGCACAGGTCGAATTCAACGCCGACATTCACGCCACCGAATGCCCGTTCTGCGCCACACCGGTGGTCACAGACACCGGGGCACATCGCCATATCAAACCACGCGGCGTTCTGCCCTTCGCCATAACTGAAGCACAGGCGCGCAAAGCCATGACCGACTGGCTAGGCGGGCTGTGGTTTGCCCCAAACGGGCTGCAGGAATACGCCCGCAAAGGCCGCGCGATGCAGGGTATCTATGTGCCCTACTGGACCTTCGACGCTGACACGCGCAGCGCCTATACTGGCGAGCGCGGTACCGTCTACTACGAAACCAAAACAGTCATGCGTGATGGCAAGCGCCAACAGGTGCGCGTCGCCAAGGTGCGCTGGCGGCGCACACGGGGCAAGGTTGCACGCTTCTTCGATGACGTGCTGGTGCTGGCTTCCAAATCCCTGCCCAAACGCTTCACTGATGCGCTTGAGCCATGGGACCTCAGCGCGCTTGAGCCCTATGCGCCCGAGTTTCTGGCCGGGTTCCGTGCTGAAGGCTACGCCATCGAGTTGGAGGAAGGATTTGAAGAGGCGCGCGCGCGTATGGATCGGGTCATCGCCCGGGATGTAAAGTTTGACATCGGCGGCGACCGTCAGCGCATCCATTCCATTGACACGAAACTGGGGGCAATCACCTTCAAGCATATCCTGCTGCCGGTCTGGCTGGCCGCTTACAAGTATCGCGGCGAAACCTACCGCTTTGTCGTCAACGGCCGCACGGGCCGGGTGCAGGGCGAACGGCCGTGGTCGGCGGGCAAGATCGCTCTTGCCGTGGTCGTTGGCCTGATCCTGGCGGCAGCTGTTGGCGCATTGGTGGCCCTCCAGCAATGACCCAATACGATACCCTGACCGACATTATGTCGGCCCGCTTTTCCTGCCGCGCCTTTCTGGCAGACCCGGTGCCGCAAGACACAGTTGCCCGGATCGTCTCTGCGGCACAAAAGGTGCCAAGCTGGTGCAACGCGCAGCCGTGGCAGTTGATTGTCACGTCGGGAGAAGAAACAGACCGGTTCCGCAACGCGCTCTATTCCGCCGCCAGCACAACCGCCCCGGCCCCCGACATGCCCTGGCCCGAGGGATACCCTGATGTCTACGGCGACCGCCGCCGCGCCTGTGGCTTCCAGCTTTATGATGCGGTCGGGATCGAAAAGGGGGACCGCGCCGCCTCTGCTCGTCAGATGATGGAGAATTACCGCCTGTTCGGCGCGCCGCACGTCGCCATCGTGACCAGCCCCAAGGTGCTGGGCCCTTACGGCGCGATGGATACGGGTGGCTTTGTCACGGCGTTTTGCCTTGCTGCACAGGCTTTGGGCGTTGCGTCGATCCCGCAAGCCGCCATTGCCGCCCAAGCCCCCTTTGTCCGCAACCATTTCAACATTCCCGAAGACCGCCAGATCCTCTGCGCCATCTCCTTCGGCTATGCCGACCCGGACCACCCCGCCAACGGCTTCCGCACAGATCGTGCCGATGTGAGCGATGTTATGGAGTGGAAGGCATGAGGGCGCTTTTGCAACGCGTGACCGAAGCCTCTGTCACTGTGGAAGGGGAAACGGTTGGCCAATGCGGCCCGGGCCTCCTGATCCTCGTCTGCGCCATGCCCGGCGACACCTATGACACGGCCAAGGCGCTTGCGGCGAAGGTGTCCAAGCTGCGGTTGTTCAAGGACGACGCAGGCAAGATGAACCTGTCGATCCTGCAAACGGGCGGCAGCGCGTTGGTGGTGAGCCAATTCACACTGGCGGCAGACACGTCACGCGGCAACCGCCCCGGATTTTCAGGGGCAGCCAAACCCGACGAGGCCGAAACGCTCTACCTGCAATTTGCACACGCGCTGCGCGATCTTGGGGTTAAGACGGAGACAGGACAGTTCGGCGCAGAGATGTCAGTGAAATTTACGAACGACGGGCCAGTGACAATTTGGCTGGATACTAGCTCTAGCTAGTTTGACATCACCTTGTACGCGGGGTGAAACTGAATTTCAGTCTTTATTTCCTTTAGAATCTTATTTGTAAGAGCATTGGTTTCCAGTGCCGGCCAAGACAACAATGGTTCGACTGAGGACAGAAGAACAGTGAACGTTCTGAATATCAAATCAGTGGGCTTTTGGGTTTGACGCCGGTAGTCTTAGCGCATGAACTGTGACTTGTTAAAAGGTGAGCTGCTTGCTTCGTTGAAAAAGCGAGACCCACAGTGGATTTCTGCGGTTGCAAAATCCTCTGGTAAGCCCCCTGCAGATTTGACCTATGACGATCTTGCCAACATTAGATTTGGCGAGTTTACAATGGGTCGGATTACAAGCGATGTCGAACACCTGTTTTGCGTTTGTCTGCCATTGGATATGCAGTGCAAAAAGTGGACCGTAACCGAGTGTTTCAGTTATTTGCAGGTTCGAGCTCAAAAAAAGGATATCAACTTAAAACTAGCGGCAAACAGGGCTGCTGTTTCAGATCGGCCCACCGTCGCGGCCTTGATAATTTTCTTTGGCTACCTTTTCCTACTAAGCAGTCCCGTTTTGCTGATTTTTCTTTGGCAAAGAGATGGCGCGCTTGTATTTCTTTATGCTGTACCCATAGCGTTCATAAGCTTTAAGATCTTCGATACCGTGTTCACGCGGATGTATTATTTACGTTTAATCCGCAGAATCGAAACATCCTGTTAAAGAAAAAGAATAAGAACTCCAGTCATCTATTGCGATCCGTCTGATGGCGAGGATGGTCTCTAACCGCACCCAACCCTAAGGCTCCCGAAACGCCTCACGCGACTTATACAGTGGCTTCATCAAATACTGCAGCACCGTCTTCGACCCGGTGTGCAACTCGACCTCCGCCTGCATGCCCGGACGGATAGACACAGATTTCTGCCACTCCGTCAGCGCCGACATATCCACCCGCACCGTCACCTTGTAGTGCGGATCGCCATCCGGCTTGCGCTCGTCCTTAAACGTATCGGCCGAGATCAGCTTCACCTCGCCCTTCAACGCCCCATAGATGGTGTAGTCATAGGCGCTCAGCTTCACACTTGCCTCTTGCCCTGGACGCACGCCCGCGATGTCCTTGGGTGACACCCGCGCCTCGACAAACAGCTCTTCGTCCAGCGGAATGATCTGCAGGATTTCCTCACCCGGACGCACGACGCCGCCGATGGTGGTGACGCTCAGATTATTCACGATCCCGCGCATCGGGCTGACCAAAACGGTTCGGTTCAACTGATCCTGCGCTGACTTGTAGGTCTGGCGCAGCGTCCCCAGCTCTTTCAACGTGTCGGAATAGGCCCGCGCACGTTCCAGCTCAGTCTGGGTGATGATCTCGTCCAGCTTGATCCGGGCATCCGCGTGCGCCTTGCGCGCGCGCGTCACTTCGATCAGCGCCACGATCTTGCGCTCAAGCAGGTCTTCCAGCAGTGCCCGCTCCTTCGCCGCCTGATCCAGAACCCGCTGCGCCCCCTCCCGACGGCTCAGGAAATCGGTCTGACGGGCGTTCAACAGCGACCGTTCCGAGGCGACAAGCCCCGGCATCTGCCGTTCCAGCCCGCCGGGCACAGCAAAGTCGAACTGTCCCGCCAACTCGGCCTCAAGCCGCAACTGACGGACGGCCAGCGCGGTGATCTGATCTTGCAGATCATCAGCCTGTGATTGGAACTGCGTGCCTTGCAACCGTGCCAGCACGTCACCACGCTCGACAATATCGCCCTCGGCCACGGCCAGTTCCGCAAGAATACCGCCTTCAAGGTTCTGAATGATCTGCGGGCGCGAGGATGAAATCATCTCGCCCGAGCCGCGCGCGATCTCGTCCACCCACGCAAAAGCCGCCCATAAAACGAACACAAGAACCGCACCTGCGCTCAGCCACACCACCAGCGACGGGCCGCGCATATCGGCCTCAAGCTCTGCGCTCAGGTTGGTCTGCGCGATGCTCATGCGATCTTGCCCTTCAGTGGTACGGTCTTGCCGATGTGGCTCAGTACCTCATCCCGCGGGCCGTCCACGGTCATACGTCCGTTCTGCAGGATCAGCGTGCGGTTGGTCAGCGACAGGATCGGCACCCGGTGGGTTGCGATGATGGACGTGCGGCCCTGCATCCAGGTCTCCAGCCGGCTGACCAGCGTGCTTTCCAACGTCTGATCCAGCGCGGCAGTCGGTTCATCCAGCAGACAAATGGCCGGGTCCTGCAACCACAGACGCGCCCACCCGATGGATTGGCGCTGACCGATGCTGAGGCCCTGCCCTCCATCGAGTATCTCAAGGTCCAAGCCCTTGTGATGCCCCTTTACAAACGGCCCCAACCCCGCGAAATCCAGCGCGGCATAGAGACGGTCATCGTCCCGCTCCAACAGCGTCAGGTTCAGGTTGTCCCGCAGCGTGCCCGAGAAAAGGCGCACATCTTGCCCCAGATAGCCAATCAACCGCCGCAGGTCACGCGGCTCGATCTGGGCCATATCCGTGCCGTCGATCAGCACCCGCCCCTTGCTGGGCGCGTAGACACCCGAGAGCAGCTTCAAGAGCGATGACTTGCCCGCCCCGTTCGCCCCCATAATCGCAACACGCTGGCCGGGCATGATCTGCGCCACCGGAATGTCCAGCGTTGGCGCGCCATCATCTTCGTATTGAAACTGCATCTCTCGCAGTTCGAAATGCCCCTTCAGGCTGTCCCGGCGCAGATAGGTTCGGCTTTCGTCTACATCCTGCGGTGCTTCGGCGATGGCATCCAGACCATCCAGCGCCGCCTTCACATTGCCCCACCGCGCCATGGTCCCCGCCAGTTGCGTCAGCGGTGCCAAGGTGCGCGAGGTCAGAATACCCACGGCAATGATCGACCCAACGGTGAACTGCCCGGCAAAGACCAGATAGGTGCCCGCAATCACCGCAGCGACATAGGTCATCTGCTGCATACCCTGCGACCAGAACGTCAAGACCGACGCCAAGCGCCGCTGCTCGGACGATTTCATGGCGCTCAACGTCGTCAGTTCTTGCCACAACCGCATGACCCGATCCTCGGCACGCTGCGTCTTGACTGTATCGCGCTCAAAGATGGCCTCGTGCAGCAGGCGCGAGGACTTGGCGGACGCGCCCTGCGTCTCTTGCGTGAGCCGCAGCATCCGCTTTTGCAGGAAGAACCCGGGCACCACCATCAGAACCCCGCCAAGGATCAACACCCACACAACAGGCCCCGCAATAGAGGCCACCAACAGCAGGAACACAAAGATGAACGGAATGTCCGCGATGGTCCCAATCGTCGACGCGGTAAAAAACTCACGCACCGAGCCAAACTCGCGCATCGCCGAAAAGGTCATCGACGGCGACTGGCCACGCAGATCAGAACGCATGCCCATCACACGCCGCATCAGCAGGGTCAGTACAGACAGCTCGATCTGCCGCCCGGCCCCATCCATCAAACGCGCCCGCGCAATCTTGATGAACGCTTCAAGCAGAAGCGCCAGACAGGCCCCTGCCGCCAGCACCCACAACGTCGCTTCGGACTGGTGCGGGATCACCCGGTCATAGACCTGCAAGGAAAACAAGGCGACGGCGACAGCCAACAAGTTGGCCACGAAAGACCCAAGCGCCACCTCTGCCAGCGCCTTGCGAAAGCGCGGGAACTGGCCCCAGAACCAGTGGCTCGTCACCCTGAACGTCTTGTGCACCTCGGCCACATGTTCAAGCGGCGCCTCGGCCTTGACCAGAAAACCCGCAAAAAAGGGAGAGAACTCCGCCAACGGTACATGGGCGCGATTGTCCGGACATGTCTTGTCAAAGATGATCAGATCATCCCGGTCTTGTCCTACAACCAAAACCACCTGACCACTCGTCATATAGGCCAGCGCGGGCCAGTGATCAGGTGTCAATGCACCGACAGACTGCACCTGCGCCCGCAAGCCCGCCCCTTGCAAACAGGTTGCAATAGCGCTGGCCTCAACCTTGTCGCTGGTCCCCTCCTGCGCCTGCAACATAAGCGTTTCAAACACATCGGACCGGGCCGAGTACACGCCCAGCAACCCGGCATAGGCAACCGCCATCTCTGCCCGTGCGTTCAGCCGATCCGTCAGCAGGTTGGTGTTATCCGCACGCGGGGCCTCCTTGACCGGGGCCGCTTTGATCTGGGCGCGGTTTCCATTTGTGATGGTAAGGGTAAAGGGCTGCTTGTCAGTCAAATCTGCTCTCCATCGGCAAGCACACCCTGCACGCGGGCCAGTTCGACCTGCAGCCTGATGGCTTCGTATTTCAGCAGCACTTCTGACACCTGGCGCGCGGCAAAGCTTTCATAGACGCCCACCACGTCCATGACCTGCCGCTGCCCGGCCTGATATTGTTCCTGGAACAGATCCAGGTTCGTCTTGGCCAGCGCAGTCAGTCCGCGCGCCTCGCCGGCCTGTCGGGCGGTCGCAGCAACCTCTCCCTCCAACCGTCGCAAAGCCCGGTTCGCATCCTCATTGGCCTGCGCCACCTGCCGACCCGCCGCTTCCTTTGCGGCTTCGATCGCACGCAGGCGTGCGCCGGTCCAAAGGCCTAGCGACATGCCCCCCGCCGTGATGCCCGCCCCACTGTTTTCTCCAACCGTGGCCTGCGCGCTGATGCCCGGCAATTGGCTGGCCCGATCAATCTGTGCCTGCGCGATGCTGCGCTCTTTTTCGGCCTCTGCCCGCGTGACAGCAAGGGGCTGCGCGGCAGTCCCCCCAACGGTCAAGGGCGCCAGCCCCCGCACATCATCCAGTGGCTGGATCGACATGGCGTTCAGCTCGGCAATGGCCGTGGCCGCGGCTTCGTCGCTGGCCGCAATGGCGGCCCGGATCTCTGCCAGTTTCTGGCGGATCACATTCAGGTCGGACAAGTCCGACACACCACCCCGAACACGCTCGGACATGATGTATTCAAAATGCTCCATCTCACGCAGGGTCGCGCTGTGGACAGCAGCGCTTTCACGCGCTTCAACGGCGTTCAGATACAGGCCCAGACCCGTTGCAACACGCGCGTTGGTGTCTTCGACCAACGCCACAGCGGCCACCTCAACGTCGGCCTTGGCAAAGGCGCGTTCACCTTTCTTACGGCCATTGTCGAAAATCACCTGATCCACAACAATCTGCGTGATGACATCACCAAGTGAATTCAAAGACACACGCGGTCCGACAGTCGGCAACCAGTTCTTGGATGCGGCAGAGGCGCGCAAACGTGCAGCACGCAATTCGGTTTCAGCGGCACGCGCGTTGGCGGCGAGTACGGATGTCGCAACCGTGTCATAGGCGCTGCCGCCGGGCAGCACAGACTGACGGGCCAGCAGACCCTGGATCACGGGGCTTTCGGTGTTCAGTGTCTCATCATGTTTGGTTGGCGTCGCGCGCAACGCCGCGTGCGACACAGGGGCCGCGTTGTCCCCAGCACCCGTGTTCAACCGGGACACAAAGGGCACCTCACCCAAATCCCCCGTACACCCCGCAGCCAGCGAGACGGCGGCGAAAAGCGCCGCAAACTTGATACCACCTTGCCCCATAGTCCTGTCCCGTTTCGGGTTTTTATCGTTGGGTTGTGTGGGCGCGGTTACGGAACCCGGTCCGCGCCTCATATCATTCTGGAGTGTGCTCGATTGTTTTTGTAGTTGCTCTTGCCCAGTGAAAATCTCGTGTTGTCAGTGCCCTAGACGACGCCCGTGTTGACCGCGATGTCGTCGTCCAGAATGATCGTGCCCTCTGTGCCGAGGCTGTAGACGTCATAGGACTGCCCATCAACCGTTGTTGAACCGGTGCGCGTGGCTCCCGCGATTGTGACCGTATCATCGCTGCCGCCGTGGATGGTCAGCGTGTTTGTGCTGTCCGACAGACCCAGAAGCTGCGCTTCGGTGATGGTCAGGTTGGCCTCTTCCGCGAATTGCAGCTCGACCGCTTCGATCTGGTAGTTGCCCAAGGCAGGGTTACCCAGATCAACGGTGGAATTGGCGCTTTCATCGTCCAGAACCACGTAGGTGCCGACCGTGTTGCCCGCCGCATCCGCGCTGCTCACCACAAGGTGCGAGCCATCCGGCACATCGGTCTGGAATTGGAAGTTCGTCTCTCCCAACACGTCGATATCGACTTGCGTTGCCGCCACATCCGTGACCGACCCGTCGGCATTGACTTGTGCGACGGCCAGATCACCATCGCTCTGCTCGGTCGAGATACCCCGGATACCATCCGCATCCCGCGTAAAGCTGGCGATGACAGGGCCGTCGGGCGCCTCGGTGTCGATGCGTACCGTGTCGCTCAGGGTTTCGGTGTTGCCCACCGCGTCCGTCGCCATGACGGTGATAGCCGCGTCATATTCGCCGCTGGGAATGGCCGACGGCGGAATATCCAGCGACCAGTTGCCTGCTGCATCCACGGTTGCGGCCAGAACGGTGCCGTTGAAATCGACCATCACGGTTGATCCGGGTTCGACCTGGCCACCGAGGTTGATACCCTCGCGTGCCTCGGCCCCGCTGACGACGTTGTCCGAAGTCACTGTGTCTTGAATGTCCAGTTGGTTGACCAGGGTGTCGACTCGCACGGTGTCTGAAACGGTCGCCACGTTGCCCGCGCGGTCCGTCGCAGTGACGGAAACGCTGGTCGTATATTCACCCTCGGGAATTTGCGTGGCGGCGAACGGCGCCTGCCAGTTTCCGTTCGTATCCACGATGGCCGGCACTGTCTGGCTGCCCAAGGTGACCATCACTGTCGATCCGGGTTCAGACGTGCCGGTCACGATAACCCCGTCCGCGCGCTCGGCGCCCGAGATCACATTGTCGCCTTCGATCAGATCTGCCGCAACCGACAGGTTGTCGACACGTGTATCCACATGCACCGTGTCCGTCACCGTCGCCGTATTTCCGGCGGCATCCGTCGTGGTTGCGGTGATCTGCGCATCATAGGTGCCTTGCTGCACCTCGGTCGCGCTGAAAAAGGCCTGCCAGACACCGTTTGCACCCGCCACGGCCTGATGCGTTACACCATGCAAGGTGACATTGACCAAAGCCCCGGGATCGGCTGTGCCGGACAGAACCACGCCGTCGCTGGCCTCGGCCCCGTTGATGATGTCGTCGCCTTCAACCGGACCGTTGAGGGTTAGAACGCTGGCCTGCGTGTCCACGTTGACCGACTGGGTCACGCTGCTCGTGTTTCCCGCCGCATCTGTGGCGGTCGCCACCATGTCTGTGGTGTATGTACCGCTTGGCACCTGCCCCAGCGCAAAACTCGCCGTCCATGTGCCATCAGCAGACACAACCGCGTTCGTCGAAACACCACCCAGGACCACAACAATTGACGAACCGGGCTCAACAACGCCCGTGACCACCAAACCCGAGGCTACCTCGGCCGCGTTGATTGTACCGTCGCCACCTGCGGTAGACGTGTAGCCAAGCGCATTGACCAGCGTATCGACAGTGACGGACCCGGTGGCCGTCGCACTGTTACCGGCAGTATCCGTCGCAACGGCAGTAACAGCGACCTCCGTCTCGCCCGCTGGAACGTCGGCGGCGACAAAAACCGCGGACCAGTTGCCAGCCGCATCCGCCGTTGCACTGCGCGTCACGTTGCCAAAGATAACCTCAACCGTCGATCCGGGCTGCGCTGTACCCGTCAGGGTAACACCGTCCGATGCCTCAGAGGCGTTGATCACACCATCCGTCTCGACTGTGGCGGTCTCCATGGTGACCGAAGCAACGGTGTCGACAACCAACATGTCGCTTGCGGTCGTGCTGTTGCCAAAGGCATCCGTCGCCACAATGGTGACATCGGTTGAATACTCGCCCTCGGCAATCGTACCGGGCTGCCAAGTGGCCTGCCATGTCCCATCATCAGCCACCGTGACCGTGCGCGTCACACCAGCGACCGTGACAGCGACCGTGGCACCTGCCTCGCCAGTGCCTTCAAGCGTCACACCACCCGACAGCTCTGTGCCATTGACAATATGACCAACGGAATCGACGCCTTCGGTCACGGCCACCTCAGGTGGGGTCGTGTCGATGACAAAGACTGGGCCGGCAATGGTGGTTGATCCACCACCCGCATGGGCGAACAAGGCCGATGTCTCCACGGTCCCATCCGCCGGGAACGTGCCGTCGACAAACTCAACCGACCATGTGCCGTCATCCAGAATGGTGACAGTCTGAACCTGCCCACCAGCGGTCACTTCGACCGTGTCGCCCGGCTCACCCGTGCCGGAGACCGTGAAACGATGGGTCGATGTATCATCGCCACCCACATTCGTGGATGCGCCTGCATTGTCGACAGACGGGTCGGCAGGGACATAAGTGGCTGTGCCGCCACCACCTCCGCCGCCTATACCACCGCCGCCGACGACAGCAGCGCCGCCAATCACTGCAGCAGCTGCTGCACCGCCGCCCAGCAGACCACCACCGCCAAGAAGGGCAGCGCCCAGCATAGATACGTCTTCTTCAGCTGCAGCGGCAGCCTGCGCCACCTCCGTACGCCCGAGATAGATCAGATCATCCGACGGGCTCCACTTGCCCCACTGCTCGGTCGGCCCGAACTGGGCAAACAACTCACCATCGGTGGTTTCGACAAAAGCGACCTCGTTTAGGTAACCATCCGCCGAAATGAACAGCCGGTTCGCATCGCCAACATCATTGAAGTAATTTTCGAGGATGATCTGGCGCCCGTCCACCAGAGTGATGATCAGATCATCGCCATTGCGTTGCTGACCGGCAAGGTCGATCTGCCGCAGGTTGAACGAAACTTCCTGCCCGCTAGTCAGTGAAACTGTCGTTCCGCTGTCAACAGGCACGGCTCCACGCTGCAATGCGCCCGCGCCATCGCGGACGACGAAATCAATCGCCTTCATTTGGTAACACCACTCTCGCCCCGACCGCTTTAATGCGGTTCCTTCATGTAACGCGCCGCCGGCATTATTCGCCGTGCTGACCACTTGTTCTGACGCAGTGATAAGCGAATCATGATTCTAGGGCTAGAGTCTTTTTGTCTATCGATCACAATTTACAGCGTTTCCGGGTACATATTGTGCTGATTCGGACTCACTTCTTGCCAAAACGAGGTCGCACCATGCCCCAGCCCCCTGATCTTCTCGCCCTTTGGCATACGGGTGTGAATGCCGTCGGTGGGGAGGCTGCGGTCAATCGCGCGATTGCCTCCGGTCATGTCGAAAAACCCGATAGGATCATCGCAGTGGGCAAGGCAGCGGCAGCCATGGCAGTGGCCGCCGTGCGAAAATGGCCCGATGCCCCCTGCCTTATTGTCACGAAATACGACCATGCCAAAGACGCGCCCGCCAACGCGCAGGTGATCGAAGCCGCCCATCCGGTGCCGGATGCTGCATCCGTTGCGGCGGGACAGGCTCTGATAGATGCGGTGCAGTCCTGCGGGCAGGACAGCCACCTGCTCATGCTGGTCTCGGGCGGGGCATCCTCGCTTGCCGAGGTTCCAGAAGGCGATATGACGCTCGACGCACTGAAAGCCGAAACCCAATCGCTTCTCGCATCGGGCGCGCCGATCGGAGAGATGAATGCACACCGTACGTCGCGGTCTCGGATCAAGGGAGGCAAGCTGCTGTCCCGCTTCAACGGGGCAAGGGTTACAACATTGGCACTGTCGGATGTTGAAGGCGACAGCCTCGCCACCATTGGCTCCGGCATCGGGGATGCGCCCGCCCAGGCCAGCTTCGACTTTGCACCACATATCATCGCCAGCAATGCCATCGCACGGGAGGCAGTGGCTGGCGCCAGCCCGGTCCCGGTGCGGACAAACAGTGAAACACTCTATGTCGACGTCGCTGACCTTGCCCCAGATCTGGGCCGGACACTGCGCTGTGCTGCGCCGGGCCTGCACATCTTTGGTGGCGAGCCAGTGGTACATTTGCCGCCAGCGCCCGGTCACGGCGGACGCAACATGGCGCTTGGCCTTGCCCTTGCGCGCGAGATTGCCGGAACGGAGGGGCTGCAGATCCTCGTGGCGGGCACGGATGGCACCGATGGCCCCACAGATGCGGCAGGTGCGATTGTCGATGGCAGCACATGGGAAGAGAGCGGCGCCGACGCGCTTGCACGGGCCGACGCCTATCCCTGGCTCAAAGACCATGATGCACTTGTCATCACCGGCCCTACGGGTACGAATGTCATGGACCTGCTCATCGCATATAAGGCGTGACCCAAAGGCCGCTGCGCGACGACATGTTTAGGGGGCTCTGCCACGGCCTGCGGCCCCCCCCCCGAGGCACTGTCGGCCAGAAAAGAGATGAGGGAAGGTCATCCTTTCTCCTGGCACTGCCATCGGCAGCCTCTGCCTATACCGCTTGTATATTCAAAGCCTCATTGAGGTGAACAGTCTCTTTCTTCTGACCTGAAATACCTCAGGGGGTGAGCGCATCAGCGCCAGGGGGCTGCCCCCCTTGCCCCGCTTGACAGTTTTGCGTGGCGCGGCCCACGGTGCGCCCATGAAGAACGCGCTCCGCGAGATCGAAGAACAGCCTGATCTGGGCATCACTCTTACCGACGGCACCCGTTTGTCCGCCCGGATGTGGCGCCCCGTAGATTCAACGGACGATCCGGTGCCGGTGATCCTTGAATACCTGCCCTACCGCAAGCGCGACGGGACCTGCGCCCGCGACGCGCTCACACATCCTTACTTCGCCCAGCGCGGCTATGCCTGCCTGCGTGTCGACGTGCGCGGCAATGGCGACAGCCACGGTTTGATGCAAGACGAATACACCAAGCAGGAGCTTGATGATGCGGTTGAGGTGATCAGGTGGGCAGCGGATCAGTCATGGTGCAATGGCAATGTCGGCATGATGGGGATCAGCTGGGGCGGCTTCAACAGCTTGCAGGTCGCAGCCATGACGCCCGAACCGCTCAAGGCGATCATCACGCTCTGCTCGACCGTCGACCGCTTTGCAGATGACATTCACTACAAGGGTGGCTGCCTGCTCAATGAAAACCTGGGCTGGGGCGCCACGATGTGGAGCTATTCCTCCCGCGCCCCCGACCCCGCCCTGCGGCCCGACTGGCGCGAGATGTGGCTGGAGCGGTTGGAAAACGAACCCTTCCTGCCCAGCACGTGGCTGCGCCACCAATCGCGGGACGACTATTGGAAGCACGGCTCGGTCTGCGAGAGTTACGACACGATCAAGGCCAAAGTTCTGGCCATCGGCGGCTGGGGAGACTCCTACAAGAACGCCGTCCCGCAGATCGTCGACAACATCCCCGGCGCCAAGGGGATCATCGGGCCATGGGTTCACAAGTATCCGCATTTTGCAGTGCCCGAGCCACGCATCGGTTTCCTGCAAGAAGCCCTGCGCTGGTGGGATCGGTGGCTGAAAAGCATTGAAACCGGTGTCGAGGATGACCCGGACATGCGCACCTATCTCATGGACGGCGTGCGCCCCGCCACATGGTACACTGACCGCCCGGGACGCTGGCTTGCAGACCCGCAAAGCCAGACACAGCTTTGGTACCTGACCGATACGGGCCTCAATGCGGCCGAGGGCCCGCTCAGACAGGATATCGCGTCACCTCAGGATACAGGCGCAGACGGGGGGGAATACTGTGCCATCTGGCTCGGTCCCGAACTGCCCGGCGATCAACGGCGCGACGACGCACTCAGCGCCACGTTTGACAGCGCACCGCTCGAAACCGATCTCGCGATCACCGGTGCCCCAATCATACGCCTGAACCTCAGCGCCGATCAGCCCGTTGCGCATATCGCGGTGCGGCTGAACCACGTGCACCCCGATGGCGCCTCCACACGGATCACCTACGGCGTTCTCAACCTCGCCAACCATCTGGGCAGGCCCTTGGTCCCGGGACAGCGCGAAGCAATCCGGCTGAACCTGGACCATATCGCCTACACCGTCCCGGCGGGGCACCGCATCCGCGTGTCACTTTCGACCGCCTACTGGCCCCTGATCTGGCCCGCCCCACAGACCGCCACTGTGACGCTCAGCGCCGGATCGCTGTCCATTGATGCGCTGACCCCGTCAGACAGTTGCACCTTCCCACCGCCTGACGCCGCCCCACCCTGGCAAACCGAAGACCTCCGCCCCGAGGCGCATACCCGCCGTCAGGAAACAGATATGGTCACCGGGATCACCTCCCTGATCATCGAAGATGACTTCGGCAAGGTCCGTGACCTTGACCACGGCCTAATCACGGGCTCCATCGCCCGCGAACGCTGGGATATCCATCCCGATGACCCGCTCTCGGCAAGGGGCACCTGCCATTGGACCGACGAAATCGAGCGCGGCAACATACGCCTGCGCACCGAAGCAAGCTGCGCCATGTGGTCCGACGCCACCCACTTCCATCTCAGCGCACAGATGCAAGCGTTCGAGAACGATATCTGCATCTATGAGCGCACGATCACCGACCGCATTCCCCGGCGTAACCTGTAGCGTCCCGTGAACGCCAACGCTCACATTGCTGAAAACATTCCCGGATTTCCCCTTGCGGGGTGTCATCAAATAGGTACGCTGACGACGTAAACAAGAAACGCGCCACAAAGGCGCAGGGGACCAACCGGGAGAAATCGATGTCACATGAACTGGAACACCTGTCCGCCAAGGTGGCGGCAGGCACGATGACGCGACGCGAATTTATGACGCGGGCCGCAGCACTTGGCGTGACTGCCGCTGTCGCATCCTCCATGCTCGCCACCGAAGCCAAGGCCGCACCCGTCGCGGGCGGCACGTTCAAGATGGGTATTCAGGGCGGTGAATCCACCAACAGCCAGGACCCGGCCACATGGGCCTCCGATGTCCCGCTGGCAGGTGGCTTCCTGTGGGGGGAACCCCTGGTCGAGCTGGTGGCAGATGGCAGCCTCAAGGGGCTCGTGGCCGAAAGCTGGGAGGGCTCGGACGACG
The DNA here is from genome assembly GCF_059783535.1 of Tateyamaria sp. Lineage (NCBI taxonomy): Bacteria > Pseudomonadati > Pseudomonadota > Alphaproteobacteria > Rhodobacterales > Roseobacteraceae > Tateyamaria > Tateyamaria sp. The sequence goes on from NZ_JBYNDP010000001.1 coordinate 105,888, forward strand.
CCACGGTCTGGCGGTTCAAGATCCGCAGCGGCATTTCGTTCTCGAACGGCGCAGCTGTAACCGCAGATGACGTGCTGAAAACAATGGAGCGCCACTCAAACGAAGAATCGAAATCCGGCGCCCTTGGCATCGTGCAAGGCATCGAAAGCATGCGCACCGATGGCGACGTGTTCGAAGTGACACTGGGCGTCGGCAATGCTGACCTGCCTTACCTGATGGCCGACTACCACCTGATCATCCAGCCCGGCGGCGGCTTTGACGACCCGGCAGCCGCCATCGGCACAGGCCCCTACACGCTGGAATCAGACGAACCCGGCGTGCGCATGACTTTTGCGCGCAAGGCGGACTACTGGGGCGGCGACCAGACCCAGGTCGCACACTACGATGCGGTCGAAATCATCGTGCTGAACGATGCAACGGCCCGGACAGCAGCCCTGCAATCAGGTCAGGTCGATGCCATCAACCGCGTCGAACCCAAGATCGCCAAGCTGCTGGATCGCGCACCCACTGTGAACGTGCTGTCGACCCAAGGGCGCGGCCACTACGTGTTCATCATGCATGTGGACACAGCACCGTTCGATGAAGTCGAACTGCGCCTCGCCCTGAAACACGCGCTCAACCGCGAAGAAATGGTCGAAAAGATCCTGCAGGGCTACGGCTCGATCGGGAACGACATGCCGATCAACGCGGCCTACCCGCTCTTTGACGACACGATCCCACAGCGCGAATTCGATCTGGAAAAGGCGGCCGAGCACTACAAAAAGTCCGGCCATGACGGATCGCCCATCATCCTTCGCACCGCAGACGGCGCCTTCCCGGGTGCAGTCGATGCAGCGGCTCTGTTCCAGCAATCCTGCCAGGCGGCGGGCATCCCGCTGGAAATCAAGCGTGAACCGAACGACGGCTACTGGTCCGAGGTCTGGAACGTACAACCCTTCTGCGCCTCCTACTGGGGCGGTCGCCCGGTACAGGACCAGATGTACACCACCGCCTACCTATCGACGGCGGATTGGAACGACACCCGCTGGAAGCGCCCGGAATTCGACGAAATGCTGCTCGAAGCCCGCGCCGAAATCGATGAAGGCAAGCGCAAAGAGATCTACTCCAAGATGGGCCGCATGATGAACGAAGAGGGCGGCGTGATGGTGCCCATGTTCAACGACTTCGTGGATGCGGTTTCCGCCAAGGTCCAGGGGTGGGAGGCGAACCCGAACGGTCCGCAGATGTACTGGAAAACGGGTAAGTACACCTGGAAAGCCTAAGCCTGCATCACACCGCGCCCGCACACAAACGGGCGCGGTTTTTCAATTCACGACCCTGCGCACGCCCCTGACCGGGCGGCACCGGTCCCATCAGGACCCCACCCCATGCACCCCATCCTGAAACTTGTCGCAGAACGCCTCGCTCTTGGTGTGTTGCTGTTGTTCGCGGCCTCTGCCCTGATCTTTGGCCTGACAGAAATCCTGCCCGGTGACGCAGCACAGGCCATTCTGGGCCAATCCGCGACGCCCGAAAGCCTTGCCAACCTGCGCGAAGAAATGGGCCTGAACCGCCCGGCCCTGACCCGCTACTTCGAATGGCTGGGCGGCATCGTGACCGGGGATATGGGGGTGGCGCTGACCAACAAGCTGCCCATCGGGGAACAGATCGCGCGGCGCATGTCTTCCACGCTGTTTCTCGCCTTCTGGGCGGCCATTATCTCGGTTCCCCTCGCAATCCTTCTGGGTCTCGTCGCCGTGCGATTCCAGAACCGCTGGCCTGACAAGCTGATCTCAGGCGTCACACTTGCCTCGATCTCGCTGCCCGAGTTCATGATCGCCTACATCCTCGTCTTCTTCTTCGCGGTCAAACTGTTCTGGGCTCCGTCCTTTGCCTCGATCAGCCCAGGCATGCCGCTTCTGGAACAACTCCACGCCATCTCGCTGCCCGTCGCCGTGCTGACGCTGGTGGTGCTGGCGCATATGATGCGCATGACACGCGCCGCCATCCTGAACGTGATGCAATCGGCCTATATCGAAACGGCAGAGCTCAAGGGCCTGACAACGTTCAAAGTCATCTACCGCCATGCCTTTCCCAACGCGATCGCGCCCATCGTGAACGTGGTGATGATCAACCTTGCCTACCTCGTGGTGGGTGTCGTGGTGGTCGAAGTGGTCTTTGCATACCCCGGCATGGGCCAATACCTTGTGGATGCCGTGGTCAAACGGGACGTCCCCGTAGTACTCGCCTGCGGTGTGATCTTCGCCGCCGTCTACATCCTCCTCAACATTGTGGCGGACGTGGTTTCCATTCTGGCCAATCCGCGATTGAGGCACCCAAAATGAGTTTTTCACCGAGAAAACCCATTTCGTGCGACCAAGCGTCTTTGCCCAGCAAGGGCGCGGGGAGGCACCCGGTAGCCATTCCAGCCTCCCAACGACGCCAAAGCCAAGGCGAAAACCAATGTTAAAAAACATCCCCCTCTCCGCCGCCATCGGCCTGCTGATCACCGGCACCTACTTCCTCGCCGCCCTCTTCGCGCCTCTTATAGCCCCCTACGGCATGGCCGAAACCGTCGGCGACGTGTGGGAGCCGTCCTCCGCCGCCCATTGGCTCGGCACCGACCAGATCGGGCGCGACCTGCTCACCCGCATGATCTTTGGCGGCCAAACCACAATCTTCATCGCCACCGCCGCCACGATCCTCAGCTTCACCACCGGCTCCGTCCTCGGCTTCCTCGCCGCCGTCTCGGGCGGCTGGATCGACCAGGTGATGAGTCGCCTCGTCGACCTCTTCATGTCGATCCCCTCCCTGATCCTGGCGCTCGTGATCCTGTCCAGCATCGAGGCCACGGTCGTCACCCTCATCATCATTATGGGCCTGCTCGATAGCACCCGCGTCTACCGTCTCGCGCGCGCGGTCGCGGTAGACATCAGCGTCATGGATTACGTTGAAGCGGCCCGGCTTCGGGGTGAAAAACTCGGCTGGATCATCTTCCGAGAAATCCTGCCCAACGCGCTCTCTCCGCTCGTGGCGGAAATGGGCCTGCGCTTCATCTTCATGGTGCTTTTCATCTCGACGCTCAGCTTCCTCGGCATCGGTGTCCAACCCCCGCTCGCAGACTGGGGCGGCATCGTGAAAGAGAACAAGGAAGGGATCAACTTCGGCATCGGCGCAGCCCTCTACCCGGCCGTCGCAATCGCCACGCTCGCAATCAGCGTAAACCTGATCGCCGACTGGATTCTCAACCGCACAACCTCACTCAAGGGAGGCCGCGGATGACTCTTCCCTTCTTTTGGCCCAAAATACCTCGGGGGTCCGGGGGCAGCGCCCCCGGGAATACGCAACCATGACCACACCACTGCTCAAAGTCCGCGGCCTCAAGATTGGTGCCACCGTGTACCCACCGGGTGAAAAACCCCACGACATCGAAATCGTGCACGGCGTCGACTTCGACGTCGAACCGGGCAAGGTGCTGGGCCTGATCGGCGAATCCGGCGCAGGCAAATCCACCATCGGCCTCGCCTCCATGGCCTATGGGCGTGGCGGCGTGAAACTCACCGCCGGTTCGGTCGAAGTGAACGGGCGCGACGTCCTGAAGGCACCGCTCAAGGACATCCGCAAGCTGCGCGGGGCCGAAGTGACATATGTGTCCCAATCCGCCGCTGCCTCTTTCAACCCGGCCAAACAGATCATGGAACAGGTGATAGAGGCCGCCGTGGGCCAGGGCAAATTTACCAAGGCGCAAGCGCAAAAACGCGCCGTGGAACTGTTCACCAAGCTCGGCCTGCCCAACCCCGACACGATCGGAAACCGCTACCCGCACCAGGTCTCCGGTGGGCAACTCCAGCGCTGCATGACAGCGCTCGCGCTCTGCCCCGAACCCGACCTCGTGGTGTTCGACGAACCCACCACCGCGCTCGACGTCACCACGCAAATCGAAGTGTTGAAAGCGATCAAGGACGCCATCCGCGATACCGGGGTGGCCGCGCTCTACATCACCCACGATCTCGCCGTTGTCGCACAAGTCAGCGACCACATCATGGTGCTGAGGCACGGCAATATGGTCGAATACGGCACCACCGATCAGATCATCAACGCACCCCAAGAAGACTACACCGAGGCGCTCGTCTCAGTCCGCTCGATCACCCACGAAGAAAAACAACCCACCGAACCCGTCCTGCGCGTCGAAAACATCACCGCCCGCTACAAGGGAACGAATTTCGACGTCCTGCACGATGTCAGCGTCGACATCAGCCCGGGCCAGACACTAGCGGTGGTGGGGGAATCTGGTTCCGGCAAATCCACCCTCGCCCGCGTGATCACGGGCCTTCTGCCCCCCACGGCAGGCAAGATCACCTTCGCAGGCCGCACACTCACCCCCGATCAACCCAGCCGCAGCATCGAAGACCTGCGCGAGCTGCAGATGATCTACCAGATGGCCGACACCGCCATGAACCCGCGCCAGACGGTGGGCACGATCATTGGGCGGCCGCTGGAATTCTACTTCGGCCTCAAAGGCGCCGAGAAACAGAAACGCATCCAGGAACTGCTAGACGAAATCGAACTCGGCAAAGGCTTCCAGGACCGCTACCCGGCGGAACTCTCTGGCGGACAGAAACAAAGGGTCTGCATCGCCCGCGCCCTCGCTGCCAAACCCAAGCTGATCATCTGTGATGAGGTCACATCCGCCCTCGACCCGCTGGTCGCGGACGGCATCCTCAAACTACTCCTGAACCTGCAAAAGATCGAGGATGTGGCGTATCTTTTCATCACCCATGACCTCGCCACGGTCAAAGCGATCTCGGACAGCATCGCCGTGATGTACCAGGGCAAGGTCCAGCGCTATGGCACCAAGTCCCACGTGCTCACGCCGCCCTATGACGACTATACTGACCTCCTGCTCAGCTCGGTGCCGGAAATGAAACTCGGCTGGCTCGAAGACGTGATCGCCAACCGCAAAATGGAAAGCGCCGGAAACTAAGGGACGGTGGGCGGGGCGTCTTTGCCAAGGGCAAAGCGCGTCCGACCCGTCCCGCCCGCCAATTTCGCAACCTCACCTGCACAAACATGTCTTGGTCCCGACACATCTGTCTGCCTACAGTGCCCTGACACGAAGGGGGCCCGCCATGACCAACAAACTCCTGCTGATCATCCTCGACGGCGTACCGCTGCGCAATTTCCGCCGCCTCTTCGGCAATCTCGAAGGGTGGGTCGACAGCGGCGCCGCTCAGACATGGACACATCGCAGCGTGATCCCCTCCATCTCGGCATCCTGCTACGCCTCGATCCACACCGGGGTCACGCCCGCCGAACATGGCTGCACCGGCAATGGCAACGTATTCCGACTCACCCACCCGGACGTCTTCGGACAGGTCCGCAAGGCAGGCGGCACCACAGGGGCCGTCGCCCATTCCTTCTGGTCGGAATTCTTCAACCGCCACCCCTTCGATTTTGTCCGCGACATCGAATATGACGAACCAGACAGCGCCACGATCAACCATGGCCGGTTCCACAGCATGACGGGTTACGGGGCGAACAACCAGATGACGCCGTCAGACGTGGACCTCTTCGGCACGCTCACGAACCTCTGCGCCCGGTTCGATCTGACCTACGGCATGCTGCACACCTGCACACTCGACAGTATGGGGCACCGCTTCTTCCACGATTGTCAGGAAATGGATGCCGCCTGTTTCGTCATGGACGAAATGCTGGCCCCATTCATCCCACGCTGGCGCGCCATGGGGTACGAAGTGATCGTGACCGCCGACCACGGACAGGACGACCGCGGCCACCATGGCGGGCGCGGCGCGCTCCAGCAGGAAACGGCGCTCTACTATTTCGGAGAGGTCAAAGGCCCCGATGCAGACACCGTGATCGACCAGTTGCAACTGGCCCCCACGATCCTGAACCGCCTCGGCGCCGACATCCCCGACACGATGAAGGCCAAACCGTTCCTGCGCTGACCGAAGCCGTGCCAGTGGCGGCCCGTGGGCTGCCGCTCAGCCGTTCATTCCCCTCGATTTATGGTCAGTATTTGCCCGAAACGCAGCTTCAGCGCACAAACAGACCCAAAGCGGCAGCCCGCCCGGACGGGCCGCCACTGGCACGGCGCCTTCGGCTCGATTCCGTGCCCCGGTTCTCCGCTCAGGCCGTCGCCTTGTAATCCGCAAACACTTCGGCCAACTGCGCCGCCTGCTGCATCCCCTGCACCCGGCGCTGCAATTCCCCCTGCCCGTCAAACAGCAACAACGTCACGTGCGGTGAATTGAACCGGCGGGCAAAGGCCGCCCCCTCGGGCGTCTTGATGTCTGCCACCAGATACACCAACCCGCAATCGTCAAAGTCGCGCAGCGCCTTGCGGGTCTGTTTCTGCAAAGCCGTGCAGGTGGGACATTGCGGGTCATGGACCTGCACAATCGCCAGATCGCCCTGGCCGACGCGGCTCAGATCATGTTCAGCGGCATAGGTCCGGAACGAACTCACGCCCCAAAACCCACCGCCCAACACGACGGCGGATGCAGCCGCACCGCCACCCAGTACCGTCCGGCGCGACAGATCGCTTTTCTCCGGCTTGGATTGTGCCGCTTTCACACGTTTTTTCGACTTCGGCATCTTGTCCCCTTTCCGACACGTCTTGGTAGAAGGATAAAACAGAACACCGGGACATGCGGTCACGTCTCCGTCAGGTTCCGACCGCCCGGTGAAGAGAAGGTTAAGGGACGTCGCCAAAGGTTAACGGAAGGGTGTTGGTAAAACGCAGGTTAATGGCGGTTCAGAGGCAAAATGCGCAGTTTCGCAGCCAAAATATGCGGAACAGCCCAACTGGCGAAAAAACAGGGGAAATGCTGAGGGCCAAAAAACGCAAAAGGCGCGGCAAACTTCGCAGTTCCGCGCCTTTCACTCTGTCAAACCACACCGCACGGTGCGTTAGGATTTACTGGGCCGCCATCGCCTCGGATGCCATTTCCCACGGCCGGACAAAATCACCCAGCACAGTCTGGATCGCCGTCTCGCCCTCACCGTGTGCCGCCACCTGAGCGACCAACCCACGCTTCTTGTCGTCGATCACGGCCACGACCTGCGCCTTCAGCCCGGCCTCGGTCAACGCCGCGTTGTAAACACGTGTGATCGCTTCCTTGCGCAGGTCCGGCTTAAAGATCTTGCCAACGGCCGTCTTCGGCAATTCGTCCATGATGGTCATATGCTTGGGCTGCGCGGCCCGCTCGTGCACATGTTCCTTGCAGAACGCCATCAACTCATCCGGCGTCACGCTCGCACCATCAACCAGCTCGACATAGGCGCAAGGCAGCTCACCCGAATGCTTGTCCGGCTGACCAATCGCACCAGCAAAAGCCACGGCCTCATGGCCCAGCAGTGCCTCTTCAATCTCGGCTGGATCGATGTTGTGGCCACCACGAATGATCAGGTCCTTGGCACGGCCCGTGATCCACAAATACCCGTCTTCGTCAAAGCGACCCAGGTCACCTGTGCGCAGGTATTTTTCGTTGTAATACAAGTCTTTGTTCTTGTCGGCCTCGGTATAGGTGTTGCCCGCCCAGACACCCGGGTTGCTCACACAAATCTCGCCAATCTCGTCTACGCCCGCCTCGATTGGACCGTCCGGTGTGCCCTTGTAGATCTTGACGTCCGTGTAGGGGAATGGGATGCCAACTGACCCGATTTTCTTCTCGCCATCAATCGGGTTACCGGACACAAGGCAGGTCGCCTCGGTCATGCCGTAGCCTTCAACAATCTCCACGCCCGCAGCACTCTCATAGCGCTTGAACAGCTCTTGAGGCAGCGGCGCCGACCCCGAGAAGGTTGATTTCACAGTGCCGATATCAGCATCAATCGGGCGCTGCATCATGGCCGCGATGGCTGTTGGAACGGATGCGATGAAGGTGATCTTCCACCGCTCGGTCAGCTTCCAGATATTGTCAAACACGCCCTCGCCCCGGTAGCCCTGTGGCGTCGGGAAAATGCAATGCGCACCGGACGCAACCGCCCCCAGCAGCAAAACATGCGCCGCCATGACGTGGAAAAGTGGCAATGGCGCCAATATGTTATCCTCGGCAGTCAACAGCACAGTCGCCCCGACCCAGCCATTGTAGACCATGCCCGAATACTTGTGCTGCGCAACCTTCGGCATGCCAGTGGTGCCACCGGTGTGGAAGTAGCACGCAACGCGGTCTTCCTGCACATCCTCGAACTGCAGCGTTGTTGGATGCTTGGCACATTCTTCGTTGAAATTCAGATAGGTGACACCCGAAGCCTTCTCGAACTTCGGACGGATCAGCGGAATGATAAAGGATTTCAGACCTGACACATGGCCCAGCAGATCAACCTCGAATACGGTCTTGACGTTGGGGGCCAGCTTCACCGCTTCGGTGGTCTTCTCGGCCACATCCGTCTTTGGGAAAGCACGCAGGGTAACTACAGCCTTGGCATCCGTTTCGCGCAGGATGGCACCGATCTGTTCGGCGTCCAGCAGCGGATTGATCGGGTTCACGATGCCGGCCGTCGCACCACCCAAAAGCGTCACAACGGTTTCCGTGGCATTGGGCAGGATGTAAGCGACAACGTCGGTCGGACCGATGCCGTGCTTGCGGAACATGTTGGCACATTGCGCTGTGCGGCCCTGAAGCTGCGACCATGTCAGCGTCTCGGCCTTCGACTTTGGGTCAGAGAAAATCTGGTAGCTGACGGCGTTGTGGTTGGGGTAATTTTCAGCCGTTCGGCTCAACATACCAAAGAGGGTTTTGGCGACGTCACGCTCTTCCCATGGCATTTCGTTCTGAATGGCGTCGCGGTCCGCGATTCCGGCAAATGGCATGGTCATCCTCCCTGTAGCGCCCTGTATTCTTTGTTGCGGCGCAATTGTCCCTCGCAACAAGATGCGGTGGATTGCCGCAATGTTCAAGCATTGCAAGGGGCAGGGGACCGCCGGGACGCGGCGTCAGATGCAGTGACCTAAGGTCAAAAGCGGCTACACTATTCGGCGGCCACACCATCTGTGAACTGCAAACGCGCCAGACGGGCATAGAGGCCGTCCTCCGCCACCAATTGGTGGTGCGGTCCCTGTGCCACGATGCGTCCCTGATCCAGAACGATGATACGGTCCGCCATTTTGACCGTTGCAAGGCGGTGGGCCACGATCAACGTGGTGCGGCCCTGCGCCAGGGTATCCACGGCCTCTTGAACTGCACGTTCGCTTTCCGCATCCAATGCACTGGTGGCCTCGTCCAACAACAAGACGGGGGCATCCCGCAGAATAGCCCGCGCAATTGCGATGCGCTGCTTCTGACCGCCAGACAGCATTACACCGCGCTCGCCCAATGGGCTGTCATATCCCTGCGGCAAGGCCGAGATGAAGTCATGCGCTGCAGCTGCCTGTGCCGCCGCGACAATCTCGGCCTGCGTCGCACCCGGACGTCCGAATGCAATGTTCTCAGCGGCAGATGCCGCAAAGATGATCGGGTCCTGCGGTACGAGCGCGATGTGTTGACGGAAGGCTTCCCGCTCCATCTGTGACACATCCGTTCCGTCCAGCAGAATTCGCCCTGCGTGCGGGTCGTAAAAACGCAAGAGCATCTGGATAATAGTGGTTTTCCCGGCACCCGATGGCCCGACAAAAGCAACTGTTTCTCCCGGCTGAATGTCTAATGACACACCATCCAGGGCGTTGATCGCAGGACGCGCAGGGTATGCAAAGCGCACGTCCTCAAAGGTGATGTGACCAGACACCGGCTGAGGCACTTGCACAGGTTGCGCGATGTCCTGCACGGCATCGTCGGTTTGCAGCAGTTCAACCAAACGTTCGGTTGCTCCAGCAGCGCGCTGCAACTCACCAATGATCTCGGACAGCGCCGCAACGCCCCCCGCGACCATGACCGCATAGATGACAAACTGGATCAGGGCGCCCATCGTCATCGCGTCCGAGCGCACATCATTGGCTCCTATCCAAAGCACCCCCACGATCCCGACGAAGACCAGAAAGATGACTATCGCCGTCATCAACGCACGTGTCGCAATCCGCCTGCGCGCTGATCCAAAGCTTTGCTCGGTGACCTCTGAAAACATGCCCCGGCTGGCCGCCTCGTGCGTGAAAGCCTGCACAGTCTGCACGGCGCTCAACTGCTCAGACGCGCGGCCCGACGATGCAGCAATCCAGTCCTGATTCTCGCGGCTCAGCACCCGCAACCGACGCCCCAGCACCAGGATCGGGATGATGACGGCAGGCACGATCAACAATACCAGCCCGGTCAGTTTTGCCGACGTCAGCAGCATCAGGACCAATCCACCGATGAAGATCAGCAGATTACGCAGGGCAATGGACACCGAAGACCCAATTACGCTCAAGATCAGCGTGGTATCCGTGGTGATCCGGCTTAGTACCTCACCCGTCATGATGTTTTCATAGAAACTGGGCGACATGGCGATAACGCGGTTGAACACGGCCTTGCGAATGTCCGCCACAACACGTTCACCTAAGCGTGTCACAAGCATGTACCGCACAGCCGTCCCCACGGCCAAAAGGCCTGCGATTCCAATCGCGGCCAAAAAATACAGGT